>JBOFVP010000254.1:0-1321 GCA_051653165.1 Clostridium sp. | reverse complement strand
GAAGCTTAAATGATTGTGCTGCTGTTTCAAATATATCTTTCTTTAATGTAGTAATATCATCTACATTCTTCATGTTTGATTTTGGAGATATATCTACGAGTTCATAACCTTCAAACTCTGGATATGCTGCTAAATCACTTTCTAGAAAAGTCTTTAATTGCTTAGATATTATCTCTTCATATTCTTTATTAAAGTTTTCATCACCAGCTTTTACACCTGAAATTTTTAATTTGTATTTTAAACTATTTGATTTCTTATAACTTTTAATTGAATAAGCTATTAGATCACTATAACTTTCATACAAACCATCAAACAATTTGTTAATATCATTATTACTTAGCTTAAATAGGAAAACCTCATTTGCATTAAATTGCTTATTAAGTTGTAATCCATCAATAACTACACCATTATATACATCTCCTCTTATTGGATATTTATCTCTTCCAAAAGAATCTGCACAATATAACTTGCCATTAATTTCAATAACTAAAGCTTCCTGCTCTCTAAACATTTTTTCAATCACTTTATGCCAAAAGCAACTTGCACTCTCATTCACATTTGCTGAAATATTAAGCGTGTAATAATCTTCTAATTTAACTTCCTTATTGTCCTCATATGTTTTGATTTGACATTTTGAAATAGCACTTGCTATATAACTAATTGCAATTGATGTTGCTAATTCCTTGAAGTATATTTCTTTTTTTAATTCAGCAACGATAGTTTCACTTGAACCAATACTTTTAGGTTTAAACCAAGCACTTAAAAAACCTTTAAGAGTCATCATAAATTATCTTCACCCCCTTTCTATACAGTTATAATTGGTAAAGTAGGTCTTCTAACAAACTCTTTAATATCATCAACAATAGCAACTGCATTAACTAATGCCATAAATCCATCTGTTTTTCTATAGTTAGGTTCAATTTTCCCATATGTTATATTCCCATTGTTTTCAATTTTCTTAGTGTTATTTGTGTACCACCTCATAATAGGTAAATCCCCCCAAACAAACTTATGCTTAACAAATATAGAATTAACAATTGGAGCAGCTTTCATAATATCTGATGGTCTAATTAATTTTATATTTTTTTGTTCAAATGCATCAAACCCTATCGCCTTAAAAGCTGAATTTAATAGTGAATATCTAAAATTATCAATTGCTATTTTTAATATGTTATATTTGCTCCCCTTTTCATAAAACCAATTAACAACGTATTCTGGAGATACTTCAACATCATCTACAAATGTTAGGTGACCTTGTCTAGCCCATTCTTTAAGTGGAGCTTTTATTCCTGGTAAATCTCTTGACCTTGCACATATAAAC
>JBOFVP010000253.1:0-2546 GCA_051653165.1 Clostridium sp. | reverse complement strand
ATGTATTTAAAAAGCTAAACTCTTCTATAATCACATAAGTATATTTAAGCTTTTCTTTTGGATGAGCCTTATTGTAATCCTCTATATTATAATAACCTTTGGTATTATCAATTAACTGTTCTCTTCTTAAGCATTCTTTATCTATATCTCTAAGAGCAAATAAAACATCCTCTAAGCTCTTTGAATTGCACTTAACCTGTTTGCAGTTATTGAATACACCTAAATCATTCTTTCTAATCTGAAGCATATACAACTCAACATCATGGCTATGATTGATTAGATTAGCAAGTAACAACAATAGTATTCTACTCTTTCCAGTTCCAGTATCGCCTCCAATCAACATGTGAGGAAATTTATTCATGTCAATTATTATTGGCTCTATTAGCCCCTCTGCTATCAACAGCTTATTTGGAGGGAGGTTAATAGGTTGATAATCGTGGAATTGATACTCTTTAACACAATACAAATCAACTACATTTCCCTTGCTAGTAATCTGCATACTTTGCATTTTTAAACCCTCTTTAAATATGTCCATATCCCTCTCTAAATCAGTTTTTGTATATGAGTAAGGTAATTCCACCTTAATGATATAACCGTACTCTGTACGCTTTATATTAATTATTTTCAATGTCTTAGAATTTTGATTAGTAAACTTCCCTTGACTGTTACAAATACCCTTCCATTTTTTCTTAAGCATCATAATATCTATGTTAGTAGCGACATAATAGCCGCTACCAACCAAAATTAATTCAGTTATCATTTTTTACTCTCTTTGCATTGCTTGGACAAATTGTTGTATAGATGTATGCTCCAAAGCTTACTAGCATAAAAGCTCCAAAGCCTGGTCCTAAATAAAAAATATCACCTATATTTTTGCATGCATTAAATATTGCTTCAATAACAAGTTTATCAATATTCATATAATTACACCTCTTTGTTTTAGTTTTAGCTTTATTACTTCAACTAAATAATAATTAACCTTATCGCTCCACTGGTATATATCTATTTGCATAATATTATCTTTAACATAGTAGTATCTCATAATTGTTAGTACAATTTTGACAATACGCCCTTTCTCATCTTCGGTTAATATATCAGGGTCTAAATTTAAATTAGCTAATATTCTTTCTAGTATCATATAACTACACCTCAATTACATGACAACATTCAAAAGGATAATCAGCATTTATAAAGCTATTATCATAGCTCATATTTTTATAAGTAAATATCTCCTCATCATATCCATCCTTGTACATCATCTTTCTACCTTTAAAAGCGATATTAACCAAATTTGTTATCTCTATATCAGATAACGTGTCTTGCAATCTGCAAAAAATATCATGTATGTCAGTGATCACGTAACCACATCCATCCCTCCTGCAACTACCACTCTTAATCCATCTAATCAACTCTACTCCAGTAATAGTCTTAATCACCCATCTTTCTAACCTGTTCTCTTCCTCTACTCCCAACAATCTCTCCAACGTTGCAATTTGATACCCCTCCGCATCACTAACCCATACCAAAACTAAATCCTTATTTCTCATAATATCCTCCTTAAAAATCAAAATCAAAATCACTACTAGGCTTTTTATTAATAACTTTTTCTTTGCTTGGCTTATCATTAATCATTTTTTCATGTGCTAACTGTTTCATAAATGATGAGAAGCCTATTATCTTACTCTGTTCCATTATCCACTCATCCAATGCCTTATCCTCTACTGTATTTCTAAAGCTAACTGATCTCTTCATTCCCAAATCCCCTTTCCATACTCCTCATAAGCTAATGCATTACCAAATAAATAATCATCTATTAAGTTACAATTTTTAATTCTGCTTTTAATTGGTTTGAATAACACTTTTGCTCCCCCACCAACTAACGCTATATCATAAGTTCTTAAGCTATATTCCCTTTGTAGCCTTGAAACTAATCTTTCAGTAAAATCTTTAAATACATTAATTGCAAACCTTGTTTCTACTTGCTCTCCATCTATTTTAAGTCCCTTTTTCAGTATCCTATCTGCATCATTTGGTACTAAATCTAAACCATATCTGCTATTTATTACTTTCACATAATTTGAATACAACTTCTGTATACCTATTGGATCACTATATGGATTTTGTATTTTCCTTTTCCCATTAATATTTTCTAATAAGCAACAATCAGTAGTTCCACCACCAATATCAACTATTACACCTTCAAAATCTTTATCTACAGTAAATATTCCTTCTGGTACAACTTCAATATCATTTATACAGATATGTCTCTCCACTCCATCTATTTCTATAAAATTATCCCTATTGGACATCACATTTAATTTTAGTGTTTCTTTATCTGCTTTATATTGACTTAATGGTAAGCCTAAAACAATATCATTAATTCTTTCAGTTGTACTTAATGCAATAGATCCTAATAATAGTTCCATATAATTTGTTTTATCTATTTTTCTATAAGTTGTATCAAACTCCCCATCACCTAAAAAATATTTAGTGCCATTCCACACCATCTCGTTAAAATTGTTGAGAGTTGCAACTTTGGATACTTT
>JBOFVP010000252.1:0-2951 GCA_051653165.1 Clostridium sp. | reverse complement strand
GTCTTCCAACTCCTACTTCCATAAGATTTAGATGGTGTACTGAACGTTTAAAGATTAAGCCATCCAATAAATTTATTGAAGATAAAGTTAAGGAAAACGGAGAAGTTGTTGTACTTCTTGGTGTTAGAAAATCTGAAAGTATAGCAAGAAAAATAAGAATTGAAAATAGACAAATAGATGGATATTTATTAACTCCACATGGATCACTTCAAAACACATATGTATACAATCCAATTGTTGATCTAACAACAGATGATGTTTGGAAGGTATTATTAAGCAATAACGGTATAACTCCTTGGGGTGGGGATAACAATGAACTATTCTCACTATATATGGGTTCAGATGCTGGTGAGTGTCCATTTACCATAACTAAAAATGAAAAAGGTGAAGTTGACTCCCCTTCTTGTGGTAACTCAAGATTTGGTTGTTGGATTTGTACAGTAGTTAAGGAAGATAAATCCTTAACTGGCTTTATAGCAAATGGTGAAACATGGCTTAATCCACTTTTAGAATTTAGAACTTGGTTACTTTCTATAAGAGATAAGCATGAATTTAGACAACAATATAGAAGAGATGGAAACCATTATTATAAAAGATTAATGTTAGAGGATCTTCCTGTTGATTTAGAAACACTAAAATTAAAGGAAGAATACATCTTTACTGATGATCAAACACAAAAGAAATATGTTGACCTTAGAAACACAAGTGAAGATATTGAAGGTGGAGCTAGACAATCAACAGATAAGGAAAAAGTATTCCTTGAACTACTTCCACTTTTAGATAACCTTACACTAGATAGTGAAAAAGTATTTAAAACAGATAAAGGTGATTTATTTGTTAATGTCCTAGGTTATGGGCCATTTAACTTTGAAGGAAGAAAGAAGATTTTAAGAAAGCTTCTTCAAACACAAAAAATAATGAATGAATTTATAGACTTCCCTCTTATTACAATTGAAGAATTAGAAGAAATAGATAAGTTATGGGATAATGAAGAAGATTTAACAAGAAGAGCTTTAGTTGATATTTATTATGAAGAAATGGGCGAAAAATTACCATGGCATGATTTTAAAAAGCCAATCTTTGATGAAAAAACCCTATCAACTATTTCAGAACTTAATGAGGAGTTTAATATTTCTAATCACCTAATAAATAAGCTTCTTATTGAAACAACAAAAAATAAGCACTACACAAATAAAACAGTATTAGATAAAACAATTTCAAAGGTGCTTAATCAAAAATACCTACACAAAAGCATAATCGAGGAGATAGAAAATGATAATTAACAATATAAAAATGAAAAATTTTAGATCATATGAAGACGAAACTGAATTTTCTTTCTCCCCATCAGGTAAACAAAACATTGTTTTAATTGGTGGAGAAAATGGAGCTGGTAAGTCTACTTTATTTGAAGCTATTAAGCTTTGTATATATGGTCCAACTAGTTATGGATACCTTGGTAGTAATTCAAACTATTTAACAAAAATTAAAAATAACATAAATAATAATGCTTTTAAAAATCAAGTTGTTGATTGCATTATATCAATTTCTCTTTCCTTTACTGAGGGTACTAAGGTTAATGAGTATACTCTAAAAAGAAAGTGGGAATATGTTAATCAAAAAATAAATGAAGACTTTACAGTTTATAAAAACGGTAATCTTTTAAATGATGATGAGGTTGCTTATTTTAATAAGTTCCTTCAATCTGAATTACCTCCTTCACTTTTTGATTTCTTCTTCTTTGATGGTGAAGAACTTAGTGAATTCTTTATTGGGAAGAACTCTTCAAGTAGTTTAAAGGAGGCTGTCCTTCAATTATTTAACTATGATACTTTTAACATACTAAAGAAACAACTTCTTTCCTTCCAAAGAAGCATTGCAAAGCAAAATAGTAACTTCTCTACACTTCAAGAGGATTATGACAATGCCCTTTCAAAGGTTAAGTATATTAAAAATGAAATAGAAATATTAGATGAAGAAATATTAAAAAGTGTCGAACTTTTAGATACACTTACAACACAAAAAAATATTATGGAAGATGATTTTAGAAACTCTGGTGGTATTTTAGAAGCTGAAAAAATTGCAATTAATTCAGAAATAAATAAACTAGAAACTGAAAGAGCATCTATAAATCAATACATTAAGGATTTTTGTAACGATACCCTTCCATTTTTAATGATTAGTAATTTACTTTTAGATACAAAAAATCAAATTGAAAAAGAAGGTAATGTATCTTCATACAAGAGTATTTCAGCTAAGCTTTCTGGTGATGTTATAGAAAAGTCATTAAAGGGATTAAATCTTAATATTTCTGACTCATCCACTTTTGATAAGGTGGCAGAAAGTATTTTAAACAACATGTTTAATGTATCTGAGTTAAATAACATTAATGAAATTTTAATGTTATCACCAGATCAACAATCATCAATACTTTCACTTATCACTTCAATCATAAACAATAGTGATACTCATAGTGAAAAAATTAAAGGTAGCTTTGAAAGATTAAGAAAGATATCTGAATCAGTTAGACAATTAAAGGATAGATTAAACTCTACTATTTCTAGTGACTTAGTTGAAACATATTTAAGAGAAGTTGAAGATTTAAATATAAAAATAAGAAACTGTGAAACTAAAATTACTACTGAAAAGTTAATGAAGGAAAATAACCTTGAAGCATTAAGAAGTGCTGAATATCAATACACAAGAGTGAAAAATCAATACTTATCCTCAATGCAAGATAATAATGTATTAGATCTTTCTTCTAATCTAACTGATTATTTAGATAAATTATTATCTACCCTAACAAAGGATAAATTAAAGCTTATAGAAGATAATTTTATTGATATATTTAGTACCGTTATTAGAAAAAGTGATTATGTATCAAGTATTGTAATTGAAGATAGCTTTGATTCAACATTATATATCTCTAAAAGCTATAGTAAAATGGAAATCTT
>JBOFVP010000251.1:0-2129 GCA_051653165.1 Clostridium sp. | reverse complement strand
CCTGAGCCAGGATCAAACTCTCAATAAAAAGTTTAATCTTAATCTCAAAAAACTTACTCATAAAAAGAATTGCTGGTTTTGTTTATCTATATTCTGTTCAATTTTCAAAGACCAATTTGTTTGCCGCTCTTGGCGACTTACTTATCTTAACATTTGTTCATCTCTGTGTCAACATCTTTTTTAAAAAACTTTTTCGTTGTTTCTCAACTTGTTTTTTAGAAGTGTGTGTCTCAGCGACGAGATTTATAATAACATAATTTCACCCCTCTCCTAAGTTATTTTCCCTCATATTTTGGAAATATACATCTATTACTCTTAAATACTTATATTTTCTATCTATTATATATAATGACACACTAGGTTTAGTGTGTTAATTTTACCGTATTAAATAATACAAGTTCTTACAAATACTACATTTGCAAGAACCTATATATGGTTATTTATAAGAAGAAAGTATTATTTCCCCAGATTTTATTTCATCCTGTGTGAATATATGAAATGCTGGATAATGTGTATCTACATATAACTCATATCCTAATGCAGCTGCTCTGATACAAAAGCTTCTATCTTCTCCCCAAAAAGATAAATTGTATATATTTCCGAAATGAACTCCTTTCTCTAATACACCTCTTCTAATTAATGTGCATGCACCTAATCCTCCAACCTTATAAACACCAGGAACTCTTAACATATCTAAAAATCTATTTTCCTCTTCAACAGCTTCCTCATCACTAACAGGCCTTAACATATGTGCATCAAATAAAGTATAGAAATCCTTAACCCAAACCTGAGGCAATGCTCTACCACCCTTAGACCAAGTTGTCCAGAATATATTAGCCACTATATCTTTATCATCCTCAATCAGTTTCATTAACGTATTAGGGTGTAAAACCAAATCAGAATCTACAAAAAACATGTAATCATAATTACCTCCTAAAAAATAATCAATTATACAATTCTTATAGTTCGCTATTTTTTCAATTTTATTATAAGACCAAGAATGTTCTCCAACTTCCCATTCTTGATCAATGTATCTATTATTAATATCTAAGATTATCCCATTATTTTTTTTAATAAACTCACCTAATATATCACTAGACCTTAAATTGTTATTATCATCAATAAAGCAATACTCAACTTCTATATCCTTACCTTTCAACAATAATAATCCATTTAAAAACAACTCTAATATTTGAGGAGGTTTGTTTATTGGGCTTCCAATTAAAATTTTACTCATTCTAATCCCCCTACATAATATTCCCTATAGAATTTGTAATATTGTCTCGTCTGACTAATACCTTCTTATAATCAGGAATCTCTTTTCCAAGCTCTTCAAACTGACTTCTTAAGTAATTCCTATTATGAAGCACCTTTGGTGAATCCCCTACATAAGAAGCTGTTACCTCGTTATAATAATGAGCAGTTTCTAAATCTCCTAAGTTTGAATAACATACACACAACTGTATGCTTGGTATCCATGTATAGTATTCTTTTATGTCAACTCCCATATAATTTTTATCTGGAACACAAACCATAGCTATTTTATACCAAAAGGCTCCAGTTTTATAATCTCCTTTATTCATAAAGAATTCACCCATCCTACAACAAATATCAGCTCTAGGTATTCCCCACTTATAACTTTCTAAAATTGCATCTATCTTTTTTCCCTCTTGATTTGTAGCAGTATAGCAATGAATTAAATTAGAAGTAGCTGTCTTTATATCCTCTATCCAACCTCGCCCATTCTTTATAAATATATTATATTGTTCAATTGCCTCTTCATATAAACCATTGTAATATAGTTCATTTGAAAAATAGAATCTATCCCTATCAGTAAATTCCTCATTATTGTGTTGCATCAATCTAAATACAGTTAAATTTCTATTTGTATGACTCTTATCTTTATCATGATGTACATAAATATCGCTATGAATTATATTTCCATAAACCTCTAAATACTCATGTATTCTACCTATCCATTTAAAGTTATTGCTTCTTTTAACAATTCTATTTCTTCTCAATGAATATGTTGTTTTTCCTGTTTCATCCCTACTTAATGAATAATGCATACTAACTCCATCAATGCTATTATTCAACTCACCCTTTATTCTTATCATTTTCAATAGATT
>JBOFVP010000250.1:0-7952 GCA_051653165.1 Clostridium sp. | reverse complement strand
CAGCTTCAATAACAGCCTTTGTATTAATATTCATTTTATCAAAAATCATAGATAACTCATTCATAAATGCTATATTAACATCCCTTTGAGAATTCTCTATAACCTTAGCAGCCTCTGCTACCTTTATACTCTCAGCCTTATAAACACCTGCATCAATAACCAATTCATAAACACTAGCTATTGTATTTAAACTCTCCTCATCCATTCCTGAAACAATCTTAATTATACTCTCAAGCCTATTAACCTTATCCCCTGGATTTATTCTCTCTGGTGAATATCCAACCTTAAAGTCAACTCCACACTTTAATCCAGATTCTCTTTCTAAGATAGGAATACACAACTCCTCTGTAACACCTGGATATACCGTTGACTCAAACACAACAATTGACCCTTTCTTAAGATTCTTCCCAACAATTTCACTTGCTCCAATTACAGGTCTTAAATCAGGTGTCTTGTCCTCATTAATAGGCGTTGGAACCGCTACTATATGAAACTTACATTTATTTAACAATGTATCATCACTTGTAAATTCTACAGTAGATTTTTTAAGTTCCTCATCACCTACCTCATTTGTAATATCTATCCCACTATTATATTTTTCAACCTTATCCTTATTTATATCAAACCCTATGACAGAAACCTTTTTACCAAAAGCAATAGCTAAAGGCATTCCAACATATCCTAATCCCACAACTGAAACATAACACTCTTTGTTTACAATTTCCTTATATAATTGAGACATAACACACACTCCTTAATTCTATAAATCTATATACCATCCTTCATATCTCTAGCACTAAAATTCTTTAATGGAAAGTTTACCAGTTTCCCCTCTTTCCTAGATTTATATGCTGCTAATATAATAGCTAGTGGTTTAATAGCATCTTCGCCACTTATATAAGGTTTTCTATTGTCATTAATAGCTTCAATAACATCCTTAAATAGAGGAGTATGTCCACTACCATATACATTATCTATCTCAATTTGTAATTGATTTTTAACTACCTCTTCATCTTCACCTTCAAATCTCCAAGTTTTCAACTCATTTACAGCCAATCCACCAATTACAGCTGTACCACTTGTCCCAAATACACTTAAAGTTTCTTCCAGATTTTTAGGGTATACTACAGCACTCCCCTCAATGATTCCTATACTACCGTTTTTAAATCTTACAAGTATAGCTCCAAAGTCTTCACCCTCAATAGGATTTCTAAAAGTATCACATTCAGAATATACCCTCTCGACTTCAGAACCAACCATCCATTGAAGCAAATCTATATTATGTATACATTGATTCATAAGAGTACCACCGTCTAATTCCCAAGTCCCTCTCCAAGGAGCTTGTTTGTAATACCCTTCATCCCTTCTCCATAACACTCTAGCTGTAACATTCATTATTCTTCCAAACTTATCATTATCAATAGCTTCTCTTAGCTTTTTTATAGGCTCATTAAATCTATTTTGATGTGCTACAGATAACTTAACATTATTTCGCTTAGCACACTCTATCATTTCATTAGCCTCATCAATTGACATAGCCATAGGCTTTTCAACAATAACATGTTTACCCTTATTCATACAATAAATAGCTATCTCGCTATGATATCCACTTTCTGTTGCAATAGTAACAACATCAATATCTTCTTTTAAAATCATTTCTTTATAGTCAATATAAGTAACTACATTACCATATTCCCTATACTCATCAGCCTTTTTAATAGCAAGCTCTATATTCAAATCACAAGTTGCTACTAATTCAGCTACCTCTTTATTCTCTTTTAAAGCCTCAACATGTTTATAAGAAATTCTCCCACAACCTATTATTGCAAACTTCAACTTTTTCATAATGTATTTCTCCTCACTCTTTAATCCAATAAGCTATTTATTATATATTTTACCTGTTCATCTTTTAATTCAGGATATACAGGTATTGCAAAAGTTCTATGAGATAAATATTCCGAATTTGGCATATCACCAACCTTATACCCCAAATTACTATAAACCTTTTGAAGATGTAACGGAACTGGATAATAAACTCCCGTTGCTACACCCTTATCCTTTAGCTTATCTAATATCTCTTCCCTATTATCACATTTAATTATGTACATATGATAAACATGTTCATTATCCTTATTGCATACAGGAACTTCAAACTCACATCCTTTAAAAGCATCATTATATATCTTAACAATATCTCTTCTTCTAGAGTTCCATTTATCAATTTCCTTTAATTTAATTCTTAAAATTGCTGCTTGTATAGCATCTAATCTAGAATTAAATCCAATCAAATAATTATAATACTTCAATGGATTATATATAGTGTCATTTGTGTCCTTATTTTCAATAACATCTTCATTAACTTTATTTAATAAGTTAAATGCTCTTTGTCCATTTTCTCCACTACCATGAGTTCTTAATGCCTTTGCTATAGTAGCAAATTTTTCATTATTTGTTACTATAATTCCACCATCACCAGCACACCCTAAATTTTTAGTAGGGAAAAATGAAAAACAAGCTATATCTCCTAGTGTTCCCACATTTCTTCCTTTGTATGTTGCCCCTATTGCCTGACATGCATCCTCAATTACCAATAATCCATGTCTTTTTGCAATTTCATTAATTCTATCCATATCACAAGGTTGGCCAAATATATGCACTGGCATTATTGCCTTAGTTCTAGTCGTAATTTTTTCTTCTATTAAATCTACATTAATATTAAAATCATCTAAATTCACATCAACAAATACAGGTGTTGCACCTACTGATGATATACTTTCAGCCGTTGCAAAAAAAGTAAAAGGCGTTGTTATAACTTCATCTCCACTTCCAATCCCCATTGCTTTTAAAGCTATTATTAGTGCATCAGTACCATTACCAACAGATACTCCATATTCACATCCTATATATTCACTGAATTCTTTTTCAAAGCTAGTTACAGTATTACCCATTATATAATTTGAAGATTCAAGAACTTCAATAGTAGCCTTATTAATAGGTTCTCTTAAAGAATTATATTGTGCTTTTAAGTCTATTAAAGGAATATTCATTTATCTAATCTCCTTTTCACATTTGTACTCTTATTTATATTACATATTATATATTATTTTGTATTATTATTAAACAAAAATAAAAGGAATATTGTAATATACAACACTCCCTTTATTATTCCTCTAATTTATTAATCCTATTAATTCAGTTATAGCAGACTCATTAATTCCTCCACCTATTTGATATAACGTATTAGAATACTTAGTCTTTAAAATAGCCTTTTGTCCTGAACTTAAAGAATCATTTAATAAAATAATTGGTCCATTATTCTTAGCTGCAAGAGGTCCACTAGTTAATGCATCTGCTAACTGTAATCCCTTTGTAGCCATAACAACTGGTTGACTTTCACTTGTAAAGAATCTTTTAACAACCTCAGCATTAGTTTCAAATCTATCACTACCTGCAACTCTATTGTTAACAACATTACTCTTAGTAATTCCATTAACTTGATTAATTACAGAGTTATTAATAATAGGTTCTCCACCAATAAAATATGCTGTTTCTAAGTTTTCACTTTTTAACCAATTATAATTTGCATTATCTAATGCCTTTGTTTGAGTCAATATAATAGGTGATTTATCTATTCCAGCCTTAGACGAAATTGATAATGCATCAGCTTCTCCTAATCCATAACATACATAAGCCTTATTAACATCAACCATAGAATCAATCTTTTGTGCAATTAATAGTGATGTTGCATATCTATCACTACCACCAATTCTACTAACATTAATATTACCATTAATATTCTTTATATCTGATATAACATTATTAGAAATTACACCATCACCACCAATTAATATAACATTCTTAGGTGATAATCTTTTTAACTCATTAATAGTTGCTATATCTAATCCTTCTTTTTTAGTTAATAAAATCGGAGCATTATATATAGAAGCAAGTGGTGTAGCTGTTATTCCATCAGCTAAAGCAAATCCATTTACTAAAAGTACAGTTTCAGTACCTTTATCCCATCCTGTTCTACTAACCATTGCTGAAG
Organism: Clostridium sp.; assembly: GCA_051653165.1. Classification (GTDB taxonomy): domain Bacteria; phylum Bacillota; class Clostridia; order Clostridiales; family Clostridiaceae; genus Clostridium. The sequence goes on along the minus strand of JBOFVP010000250.1, from coordinate 3,904 downwards.
TTTCATATCTATCAGAACCAATTATTTTATATCTATTTATATTATCTAAATAAACATTTTTAATTTGATTTTGAAGATTAGCATCTTCCATTATGTGTTTTGTACTAAAGAATATGCTTCCCTTAATCTCAGAATATTTTCTATTATGATTAATCTGTTTTCCTATTTCACTAGCAACCTCTGGCTTATATACACCTTGTCCAATATAAAGATCTATATTAGTTCCCTTTACTTGCTTTGCCCACCATTCAGTTAATACAGCATAATCAGCTGCACTATGTCCTATATTCCAATATATTTGTGGAGCTATGTAATCTACCCATTCATTTTTTATCCATGAAACAGAATCTGCATAATGTGCTGAATAACTTTCATTTCCTCTAGTATCTGAACCATTTGGATCACTTGATTTATTCTTCCAAATACCTGCTGGACTTATTCCAAAGTCTACTGAAGGTTTTGCAGAGTTAATTGATGAGTTAACTTCTTTTACTAATAAGTTAACATTATTTCTTCTCCAGTCACCCTTGTCCATTCCATTTCCATGCTTTGAATATGAATCATTATCATTAAAATCAGTTCCTGGATAGAAATAATCATCAAAATGAATACCATTAATGTTGTAATTTTTCACAACCTCCATTACAGTATCTACTAGATATTTTCTTACCTCTGGATTTCCTGGGTCATAGTACATTGCTGTTCCATGAGTAACTACCCAACTTGGGTTATTTCTTGCTGGATGATTTGATGATAAGGCATTTAAATCTGTTCCTTTAGTTGTAACTCTGTATGGATTTAACCATCCGTGAAGTTCCATACCTCTTTTATGTGCTTCTTCTATCATAAATGCTAATGGGTCATATCCCGGATCTTTTCCTTGTGTTCCTGTTAACACATCAGACCAAGGATTAATGTTTGATTTATATAGTGCATCTGATTTTGGTCTTATTTGCACCATTACAGTATTAATTCCAATTGATTTTAGCTTGTCCAATGTCTGAATAAATTCTTGCTTTTGTTGATCTACATTATTTTTTGTTTTAGGCCAGTCTTGGTTATATACTGTTGTTACCCATGCTGCTCTCATTTCTGTTGTTTTTGCTGATGCTGGAATAATGTTAGTAGATATAAAAAACATTACTCCAACCATCATTAATATTAATTTTCTCATGTTTCCCCCTTTTAATTACTTTAGTATTTATTGTTAATTTAAAGTTTTATCTAAGTATACATCTTTAAAAGAGTAATAAATAAACATTACTCTTTTTATAAAATTTCAACTTACTCATATCCATTAGGATTATTACTTTGCCATCTCCAAGAATCTTCACACATTTCTTTTAACCCTCTCTCAGCATACCACCCTAATTCTTTATTCACTTTATTTGGATTTGCATAACAAGTAGCTACATCTCCAGCTCTTCTTTCAACAACTTCATATTGTATTTCTTTACCTGCTGCTTCTCCAAATGCTTTTACCATATCTAAAACTGAATAACCATTTCCAGTACCTAAATTATATGTAACCAATCCACAATTCGTTTTTAGTTTTCCTAAAGCTTTAACATGACCATAAGCTAAATCAACAACATGAATATAATCTCTTACGCCTGTACCATCATGAGTTGGATAATCATCTCCAAAAATCCTTAATTTATCTAATTGTCCAACTGCCACTTTAGTTATATACGGCATTAAATTATTTGGTATTCCATTTGGATCTTCACCAATCATTCCACTTTTGTGAGCTCCCACTGGATTAAAGTATCTTAATAACGCTATATTCATTGACTTATCAGCTTTTGCTATGTCTCTTAACATATCTTCTATCATAAGTTTAGTTCTTCCATATGGATTTGTAGCTGATAAATCAGATTCTTCATCTATAGGAACAACTTTTGCATGACCATATACAGTTGCAGATGAACTAAAAACAAAATTATTGCAATTATATTTTTTCATTAACTTTAAAAGTACTAACGTATTTGTTATATTATTATAATAATATTCTAATGGTTTTTCTACTGATTCTCCAACTGCCTTAAATGCTGCAAAATGGATAACAGCGTCTATCGTATTTTCTTCAAATATCTTTTCTGTAGCTTGTCCATTTGTCAAGTCTACATTATAAAACTTAACTTTTTTTCCAGTTATAAATTCAATTTTACCTAAAACTATTTCCTTACTATTACTTAAATCATCCGCAATAATAACTTCATAACCTTCATTAAGTAATTCTATTGTCGTATGGCTCCCAATATAACCCATACCTCCGCATACTAATACCTTCATATTTCACCTCTTATTATTAATCATCTAATTCTTAAATTTCAATAAAGTAGACTCACATATTACTGTACTATTTTGAGGAATGCTTTTAACAATAACAGCATTTGCTCCAACCTTTACATTCTCTCCTATTATAATATTACCAATTAACTTTGCACCACAACCTACATACACATTATTCATTACTTGTGGAGATTTTAAATTACCTTTATGTTCATTAGCTCCTAATGTTACTTGATGAAAAATTGTACAATCATCACCAATTACACTAGATTTTGAAATAACAATACCATTTAAATGGATAAGCCTTAGACGTTTTCCTATCCTAGCTTCAAATGGAATCTCAATACCAAATAAGCATTCATTTATAATAATACTGATTAACTTTAATGGTATCATTAATACTTTTTTTATTAAACTATTAACACTTGAATAATATACAGCATTCCCCATCCTGTATATTACCATTACTATCATAACCTTTTTATTACCATAAATATAATCCTTTATCCATTCTCTCATCATATCACTCATCCTATGTCTTATCTTTTAATTTAGTAAACTTTATAAATTTTGACATAATCATATTTATTAAAAATTCATATTTTTAATTATTATAATATATATTTATTGATTCCAAAGTTCACAATATTTATTTGCTATTTCATTCCAAGTAGGCACACAAACCTTACTGTCAGTATCTTTATTGTTAATTTTTCTTATTATTTTATCATAAAGTTCAACCTCATCATTATATTTAACAATAAAATTACTATCATTTATATATTCTTTGACTCCCATCTTATCTGTAATTATAAGATCACATCCTGCATTTAAAGCTTCTAATGGTGCTATACCAAAACTTTCAAATTCACTATATTGTATAAATAAATTAGTTCTTAATAAAACATCTATTACTTTTTCATTTGATATACTTCCTAAGTAAGTGACAAAATTATGTTCTTTAATTTCATCTGTATCTATACCATCTTCTCCAATTATAACATATTTTATATTTTCATTATTTATTTTATTTAAAACATCACAAACTTTTTTATTTCCCTTTTCTCTACGTCCTCCCCCTAATGATGTTATTATAAATTCTTTATTCTCTTCTTTTTTTTCTCTTCTTGAATATAACTTTTCATCAAAAGTATACCCATTAGGAATTACAATTGCTTTCTTTTCTATATTAGAATAATACTTTTTATATTCATTCAAAAAAGTATTTGATAATACAATTATCTTATTAGTAAAAGTTATATATGTTTTTTCAATAAGAAACTCTCTTTTCTTAAATACATTGTTTCTTAAGGATTCAGCCTTAAAATTTCCGTGACAACTAAAAGTCACTTTTTTAAAACATATTTTAGCAAGCACTACAATTATTGCAGACATAATTCCATTTATACCTGATACATGTATCACATCCGCTTTTAAAAAATTATATACTAATTTTTTAAACCGTTTCTTTTTATCATCGTCATCCATAAAAATAACATTTGTGATATCAGTATTCACATTTTCTCTAATCTTTCTGTTAACAATAGCAGGCCCACCATCTCCCCAGAAATTACCAAAATATATAACTGTTTTCATTTACTTCTCCTTA
>JBOFVP010000249.1:0-10626 GCA_051653165.1 Clostridium sp. | reverse complement strand
TTTTCTACATAATATAATAGAGGGTAACTTAAATAATATTCAGTTCACTAGTAAAAAATGCATATAATTTTATTTCGCTACTGTAAAATATTGTTAACTTGGTGTATAATGGGATATGTAATTTAAAAATAATCTTTGGCTTAAATCAAGCAATGATCACAGACATCCAAGAGTCATCCCAAAAATTAGTTAATATATTATCTTACAGTCTTTCTTTTTTCTTTCTATTAGTCTTTTTTCTTTCTGTTTATAGAAGGGGGAGGGTGCTCTAAACCCTGATGGTTTCTACTGTTACGCATGATGAGGCTTTTATAAAAATACATAAAAATTTAACAGCTCTAATTATTTATTAAACAACTCAAAATTAAAATTACAGTACTTTATAAAAATATTAAACAACTATTTATATATATTGTACAACTTTATATATTTATTAAACAACTTGAATAAATGTTTTATTACATTTACATATTATTAAACAACTTTTACATAATGTTATATAACTTTTAATTAATTTTACATAACTTGATATAATATTTTTATAACTTTACAATTATTATTAAAAAAAATACCTTAAAAGCTTATAAAATTATAGAAAAAAAAGACTTATTACCCATTAAAAGTAAATAAGTCTTTTATATTGCTATAAATATTATTAAGTTTTAAGAAAAATATATAAATTAAACAAGCACAAAGAACCTACTATTAATATTTCAAAAAAATAAATAGTAAGTTATATTGTACTTAATATAGTATTAATTTCTGAGTTCATATCGTAATTGAAGCTACCAATGCTTTCTAAATAATCAAGAGAAGCATCTGTTGTAGTAAGATTAAATGTAGATTTGAAAGTAGTGAATTCCTCCATTACACTTCTAATTACTGCAACTAAGTAAGCTTGAAGAGATTTAATTTCCTCTCTGCTCTTATGAATTTGAATAGCTCTATATTTATTAACGATAATTTGTGTAACTCTCTCCTTCTGTGACCATTCCTTAATTGTAGAAATACCACGAACAATATGCATAACTTGAGTTTTGCTTAATGTAACCTTAGCAAAAGCAATTCTAGAAGAAACCAGCTTAAACTCTCTTTCATTACAAGCCTTAATTAAGTTATATTGCATATCCTCCTTATCCTTCTTTTCAATAGGATCACACTTAAATGAGAATTTAAAGTTAGATATTCTCTTTGGTGCAAAGTCATTTTCTCTTAATTCTTCACTTTGGTTTGTAAAAATATTACTGTACTTAGAAAGCATTTTCTCAACAATGTATTTAGCATAGTACTTAGATTTAGTTCTAATTACACTAAACCACTTAGAGTTAGGCTTAATTAAGTTCATTATAAATCCATCGTATGAAGAAGAAGCCTTTGAATCAAAAAGCTTAGCAAGATATACAACACATCTCTTCTCAGTTGATTTCATTGTGTGGAAAATATCTGATAAGAAGAATTCACGAATTTTAGTGTACCCTTTGAAATTTGCACTTTCAGAAACACTAAGACCTTCCTTTTTCTTAACCATATTTTCCATATCAACTAACATCCAAGAAGATAATTCTTCATTGTAATTTAATATATTTAACTCAATAAGTTCATTTAAGTTATTGTACAGTGTTTTATAAGAGTTACTCATATATCTTTTAAGCTGTGCAATAAGGTCACTTTTATTATCACCATAAGTTTGTATTAAGAACTTTCCATTAACTTCTGAAGATATGTGTGACAGTACAATATAAGTATCTAGGATATTGTAGCTCTTAGATTTTTCTATTATTGTGTCAATGTGTGAGTTACTTAGTTTCGTTGCCATTCAAATTCACCTCCTTTTGTACAAAGTTTAAAGTAAAATGTGTAATGTAATAGGAATTGGCTTAAACACAAGCCTTAGACTTATAGTATTCCTATATAAACATCTTTTAATATATTGTAAATAATAATTCAAATTTATGCAAAACCACGAAAAATTCCAAAAGTGTCCGACTATATGGTACAGTGCCAACGAAGGAATGAGGGTTTAAGGGGGGTTTTCCAAAAGTGTCTGACATTTTGGTACAGAGGCTACAACCTTTATATTTCAACCCTTTACAGAATTACACTAAGACGAAAATTTAAATTTCATAAAATTTATTTCTAAAATTCCAAAAGTGTCCGACATTTTAGTACAGTAATTACACTAAATTAGTACAAAATAATTGATTTTATTGAAAATCCATTGATTTTTCCAAAAGTGTCCGAGATAAAAGTACAGTGCACAGTAATTTGTAAGATATTTCCTAGAAAAAAACTTTAAAAATTTTTGATTTTTTTTTAGTTTTTCCAAAAGTGTCTGGCATTTTGGTACACTACACAGTAAAATGATAAAATTCTCTCTAAAGTTACCCCCTATTCTTTAATATTTCCAAAAGTGTCCGAGAAAATGACACAGTAAATAATAAAATTCCAAAACTGTCCGACATTTCGGTACAGTAAATATTATTAGGTTAAGTTTCTTCACAAAAAGTACTGAAATTTCAAGGATTTGTGGTATAATATCAGTAGCTTATTTTATTAAACGAGGGGAATCATATGGAAACCAACACTGATAGAGAATATATACTAAGTCAGATTACTGATAGACTTGGTACAGTAGTTAAAGAACACATTGGTTGTACTATGGAAAGTCTTTATAAAGAACTAGATTCACAAATTACACTACTTACAGAAATGACTGACCAGTACAATAAAATTAAAAAGAGAATTAAGGTGAGTAAAACTAGATGGGTTAAGGATGTTTTAGAATCACCAACTAGTGAGATTAATAAGCTTTTAAAGTCTTGTAACATTCAGTATGAACAAGTTAAAAAAGGAATTATATCAATTGATGACTTTAGACACTACTTTAAAGCAAATACTCCAGCTGAGTATGAAAGTATGTTATTAAAGGACATAAGGCTGTGGGAAAATGATGAAAGCTTCTTACTTTCAGACTTTGAATACTTCCCAACTAGAGCTAAACGTTCTAAAGCAATGGCAATAAACAATGATATTTTGTACCTTTATAAAAAGTTCTCTGTAATGGGTAACGTTACAATGGCTCCAAGTGTATTATCAATATTTACATTTGATCCAACTAACAGAGCTTTAATGTTTAGTGATGATCAAATATCTAAGCACGAAATAGAAGGCATTGATATTATTCAAAGTTTCCAGTACAGTGATGATGTTTCACAGGAAAGCTTAATTGTAAATTTAGAAAAAAATACTTACCTAAGAAGTAAGCAAGGACAGGTGGCTGTTGACTTAGTTACACAAATTGCCCTACTTAAGCTTATGAAGTATTTCAATAATATAGATAGAAGTGTAATTTCTTATTTCTTTAAGATATTCTCATATAAGGCTATCTTAGAAAAAAGAGTTGTTGTTACAATTGCTGAAATTGCAAGTGCAATAGGACTTTCATTAAATAAGAGAAACAGAGAAGCAGTTAAAGAATCCCTAATTAAACTTGGGGGAATGAAGCTTGAGTACAATAACAAGGACTACTATCTAGGGGGAGCCCTATTTGATGTATACATTGAAAAGGAAGAAGATATTGAAACTAATAAATCACAAAGAGTTACAGTAGTTTGTGGTTCATTCCTTAACGATTTAATGTTTATGAATAGTAGTTATAATTTTGATACAGAGGTTTATGATTGTTTAAATAGTGTGTCACAGCAATATGCACTTTGGCTTCAAAAAAGAAGATTAAATGTAATTGTTAATGATAATATTGAAATAGAAGACATTCCTTTTGATGTAATGACATCTCCAGTTAGATGGAACACATCAAGAACTGACAGAAAAAGGGATAAGGTATTAGAAACCTTAGAAGAGCTTAAGGGTAACAATCTTATAATAAAAGATTATGAGTTTGATAAAAAGACAGGAAGATTTAAAGTACAGTATATCTCATTACCTAATCAAGTTATTAAGGGAATTAGTGCTAATAAAATGAACACAGGTATGTTTATTGATGGTAAGGTACTAAAAATCACATAAGTTAGCTAATGGCATCCTTTTGCATATCCTAGTGAAAGCTAGTGATATCAACAGGTTAAAAGATTACATTGAAAGCGAGGAATATTAAATTATTCCTCGCTTTCCTTTTATATAAGAAATTAGATTTTAAACTCACTACTATGGTAGGAATTTACCAAATAAAATGTTTTAAAATTCAAAAAATATTATGTTAGGCTACTTTTTTTTTGATACGTGGAATAAATAATAAGAATAAATAGTAAGATAATAATAGCTTTAATAATCAGGAGGAGAACAATGAAATTTAATCAAGGGTTAATTGAATACATAGGAATTTCAAAAAATTCGGACTCCCCTATTATTTTTGAAAAGGAAATTACAGTAAATTATAAATTAACTAAACAGATGGAGGAAGTCATTAAAATACAAAGTAGTGTGGAGGTTTTAGATTTTCAAGGGGTAACAAATAATAAGGGATTTATAACAGTTAAAATAAATAATCTATTTGAATATATTGAAAATCGTCAGGAGCAATCTTTGTGTGCAATAGAGAAAGATTCAAGGTATTCCTTTTTAATTGATTATAACAATGGTACTAGTTTAGAGAAAATAAAGGTACAAATTCTTAACATGAGGGGCAAACTGTTAAGTAAAAAAGAAATGATTATATATTATAAAGTTGGGGTAACTTCATAATGGATTATATTTATAACTTAAAAGGATTTTTAAGTAAAGAAAGATTAGGGGAATATGACTATGATAATCTAGTTTTTGAAAGTGTACCATTTAGTATTGGTACACTAAATTGTGTTAAGGATGTACATGAAGTTTCTTGTATTTTGAAGATTAAAGGACAAGAAGAATTGCCACTTAAAAAAGAATCTTTAACAATAATTAAGGGAGAAATTAAGCTAACTCTTATAATATCAATTGAGGAAAAAGCGGAAACAATACTTGCATCAACAATTGAAACCTTTATATTTAAGGTTCATGGACAAGTAGAAAACTTATATCCATTAGATATTTATTTCACTGTTCAAGGGGATAAAATATTTGGAAAGTTACTTTTAGTTGGGTTTAAATTAGAAGAGATGGAATATAAAAATAATGAAAAAGAGAATATATTAAGGGAATTATTCTTATAGCTAAGGGAGGTATTAATTATGAAACTTTTATATGATTATTTGCCAATTTACATAAAAGAAAGTGATGTGTATGAACTATTTTTAAAGGTTATTAAGGATGAAGGAAGGGATAATCAAGTGTATTTGCTTATGGATTCCTTTGTTCATGCTAATGATTATGAGTTATCAAATCTTTTGTCAACTTCTGTACATTTTCTTAGGGGAAAAATTAATCGCAGCACTCCTACTCTCTTAGAAATTGAGGAGAGGATAAAGGATTATGACCTGTTTACTTGCTTTAATAATGGATTATCTATTCCTAAAAATACTAGTTTTAAGTGTAGAATTTTTATTACTAACCTTCTTCCCTTATTTAAAAAACCTTTAGATAATAATACCTTTGAAAAAAAATATAACGATGCCTTTAGAAATATTCTAGAGGGAGATCATAGAATAGTTGTTTTTTCTAATTTTCACAAGGATTTATTAACTAGTGAGGGAATTTCAGAGGAAGAAATTATTGTAACGCCCCCTACTCTACCCTCTATTTACTCTGAAATGGACAAGGTGTTATGTACTCTTTATCTTTCTTCAAAGTTTAATATAAATTATAAATATTTTTTATTAATTGGAAGCTGCAATGAGGGATTTAACTTAAATAGAGTTTTAGAGTGTATTGGAGAATTGAAGCTCACATATGAGTATAAGTTTGTTTTTTTAATGAGAACTTCAAATGGAAGTGGATTTTTAGAGTTTAAAGATATCATCTCTAAGGAGTCAAATTGTGAAATATTTAAGGATTTCTCCCCTTTAGACGAGGTCAATTTTATTGGTGGCTGTGAAGGTATTATTGACTTTTCATCTCCATATATAGTTTCTCTTTCATCTCTAAAGGGAAAAGCTATGAATAGGAAAATTATAACTGATATGAACCTTTTGAATTTGGAGTGGCTTGAGGACTATCCAACATATTGGTAAAGAGGAGGGAATATGGAGCAAATTGAGGTTATTGGATTAAGTGAGGATATGGATCTTTCTAATGGATTTTTCTTTGCAAGATTTTTTGAGTTTGATATAAAAGCTGGGGAACTATCAAAGATTACTAAATTATTTGTACAAGTTGATGGGGAGGTTTTTCATAGAGTTAATAATATTTCTGTAGTTTTAGGTAAGCTTTCTCTTAGAATTCAATATCTTAATAATGAGGATAAGTTATTTATTCAGGACGAGGAGCATGAATTTTTTGAGGAAATAACCTTAAAGGACAAGGGAGATTCAGTAGTTAATCTAGGGATTATGCGTATATATATTGAGAAAATAATTGATAATCGTGTTTTCTTTTCATGTTGTATTATGGGAGAATTTGAATAGAAAAAAATAATGATTAAAAGTGATACCATTTAGTCACCCTTATCATATACTGATAATGTAAATTTGTAATTTCTTAATGTACTTAGGATTTTGGTTTAGTCAAATAATTGTGAAGGGGAGATAAATTTGAAATCTATTACGCGTGATTTAGTTGAATATTCAGGAATAGATGATTGCCTTCCTTTAGACGTTGATAGTTTTAAACAAATCAATGTTGATGGAGAGGTATGTATTCCAGTAGAAAAACCTGATATGGAACAATTAAGTAAGGTTCAAGCATCTGCTTGTATAAAAAACACAAGAGTAATAAAGACACCTAAAGGGGTTTCTTTAGAAGGATTTAAGCTTACAGGACATAAACTAATTATAGAAGGAAATATTCATTACAAGGTTCAATATGTGGCATTAGAGGAATGTCAATCAGTACATTTAGCACACTTTGATGTGCCTTTTATGAACTTTATTGTTTTACCTGAAGATTATATGCCATCTACTATATTAGCTCCTTCAGCCTTTGTTGAGGATATTTATGCTCACCCAATTAATGAAAGATGTATGTTCTTAAATGCAACATTACTTCTTACTGCTGAGGTTTGTTAGAAAGGAGAAATATTATGATGAATTGTAATTGTATGGACAATAGTGTTACTGGTTCTGGAATATCTGAATATTTACCAGAGCAAGTAGATTATTTTACAGAGGTATCTGTTACTGAAACTCTAAAAATTCCTTGTCAAAAACCAGATATGGAAAAACTTCTTTCTCTAATTGTTTCTGCTGATATTGTTTCAACAAGATTAGTTGAGACTCCAGTTGCAAAGTCTTATGAGGGGCAAAACCTATCAGGGCATAAGCTTATAGTTGAGGTTAGACTTAGAGAAAAAATAAAATATGTAGCTGATAAACCATATCAATCTGTTCACTCTGCTCATTATGATGATACTATGAAATCAGTTTTTGTAGTTGTACCAACTGAGATTAATGGACAAAGAATATGTGATTTAATAAGAAAGAAAAAGTACTCAGTTACTCCATATATTGAGGATATTTATGCAATTAAGCAAGATTGTAGAACAATATATAAATGTATCACTATGCTTGTAGATGTAAAATTCTTTTAAGAAAAGCACGACCAGATGTCGTGCTTTTTTTGAAGATGAAAAATTTCTCATTTACTATTTCTAATATTTTCTCTAGGGGAACTTTTTCATCATATATAGTAAGCTCCACTACTCTATCCTCATTAAAAAATAGGTAGGTGTTATCATTATTATAAAGGGTTGTAAAATTGTTAAAGTTAGGGGTATCAATTTTAACTAATAAACGGTCAGGATAATCCTTTTTAAATTCATCATCAAGTTTAAGTGTACGATTAACATAATATCTATTAATGAACTTAAAATTACTATGGAATTCTTCATAGGATAACTCTTGGGATGAGTAAAAATTATAGGTTCCTAATAAACTTTTACTTGAATCAAAGTAATCTGTATTCTCTTCTTCTTTATTTTCAGCTATATTAAAATCCTCGTGGGTAATTAATGGTGTTATATTACTCTCATGGTGAGGGGAATTAAACAGATTATTACTAACTGCATAACCAAATAAAAGGAATAAAAGTAAAATTGACAGTATATAGTTTCCAACCATTAGTCCCCTCTTTAATCTCTTTGAATAATCCCTTTTAGATATAAACTTAGAAATCAATCCAAAGAACATAAGATATGGAACTAATGCAAAAAGATAATCTCTTCCAACTTTTTCACTAAGTGCTGTATATAAGGTTAATAATCCTGCAATTGATATAAGTGATAAGAAAATATATCTTTTTATATTTGTTACTTTTAACGGGGTGTACTCTACCCTTTCACCAAGGGACAATGACTTCTTTCCTTTAAAATAAAACCTAAGTAGTGATATGATATCACAGGTTCTATATACACCTAAAAATAAAATAAGCAGCATTGATATTAAGGAAATATTAGATGAAAAAAAGTAGGGATTTAAATACTTGTAGAAATTCAATAACTGTGTAAATAATAGAATAGCTATTACTAAAACCTGTGGTAGCAAGGTTTTAATAGATGCTTTCATAATGGACTTAAATTTTAAATCTTCACAAGTTTCAATAGGTATTACATCACTAGGGTTTTCACAACAGTATATTTGGAATTTATAGTGGCTTGTAACTAGAGTCCACCCTGCACTTTCACAATATACTTTAAAATCCTTAGATGTATGGCTATTTTCTCCATCAAATATAGTAATTTCATCTAAAGCTATAACCGAATATTTTAAAGCTACTTTAGATGTTTTTTTGAATTTTAATATATATCCATACATTGATTGTAATTTCCATCCCTTAAGGGCCATATTCTCTAAATATTCTTCTAAGGCTTTGTGTTCATAAGGTTGGAATTCAAAAGTTGTAATTTTAGTATTCATTTTACTGTTCCTCCTCTAATAAAAAACTGCCGTCATGGATTAATGTTTTAAGTCGTTCATACTCAATTTTAATAAGCTCAATACCACTTTGGGTAATTATATAACTTCTCTTTCTCCCAATAACTTCTGTTTCACGTATTAATCCTTCTTTTAAGAATTTTCCTAATAAGGCATATAGGGTTCCAGGACCTACTGTAATTCTATTATTTGATATACTCTTTACCGTTTCCATTATATCTACTCCACACCTTTCCTTCATTAGTGAAAGTAGAATATAATACATTGGTTCTGTAAGAGTTTGAAATTGCTCTCTTGCCAAAACTATGCACCTCTTTCTGTTTTTAAATATAATATCGAATATCGTTATTATATTATTATTATAATATCGAGTATCAATATTAGCAATAGTTTTAAAAAATAAATTCCATATTATATAGTAATTCTTAGTTTAGTGTGAAATATTAGAAGTTACACTCTAGTAGGTTATTTAATAGAAACATAAGCAATAAGGTTTTATAAAACCTATATAGTGTTTAGAGAAACCACGACACGTGTCGCACTTTTGAGGTTAGTAATATTAATAATTGGGGGTAAAAATTAGAATATTAACTAAGAAGTATATATAAACTTATTAAGTGAGAAGGGAAACCACGACACGTGTCGCACTTTTTAATAGTAATTTAAAAGGAGTTTGTAATTGTACAAACTCCTCTAATAATATAACTCTTTAGAGATTATACTTCTTATTTTTGAATCCAGTATATAAGTACACCCCTAGAATTGCATTAAACCCTGTTACTGCAAATACAGAAAATCGTTCTGGGATTCCAAAGTATTCCTTTGGCACAATTCCAACTCCTATAGCTCCTAAAAGCATTAAAACAAATGCAGTAGTTGCGAAATTTGCTAAGGAGGTATATTGCTTTTTTTTATATCCTCCAACCATAATAACAATGAGAGACACAATTGAAAGCAATATAACTAGCACTGTTATTACATAGATATGGATAATATCTTGAAATGAGCCTGCATTACCACTATCTGATAGTGGGAACATTCCATAACCAATAAAGGAGATCCAGTTCATAAGGGCAAAGATATAAATACCAATGCGAAGGGTTTTATTAAGCTTGTCACTTATATAAACACACACTAGAGTAATAGAAACAATTCCACAGACACCATATAATGTTGAAAGTTGATTCCACAGCATTTTTGATGGTGCATTTGATGCAGAGAGATCACTTACAGCTTGTGAAACCCAATTATAGTGGGGATAGGCAAGAGGTGAAAAGACTACTGCCGCAATGTAGGATAATAAACTAACTACACCTAATAATCCAAGTTTATTTATTAATGGTTTTTTCATATAGTATTCCTCCATTATGATTCTTTTAAATTTATTATAGCTTTTAATGGAATATAATACCATAAAATTTGAATAAATAGTATTAACAACTATATAATGAGAGATGAGAAACCACGACACGTGTCGCACTTTTTAAGAGAAAGGCAAGAGGGATTCGTAATACTACAAACCCATCTTACAATTAATTATTTATTTGCTTTATAACTTTCATACCACTCTCTACCAGTTTTCCAAGTTCTATTATTAAGGTCTTCATTTAAAATATCAGCACAAACAACTGCCATTATAAGTTCATTTTTTTCACCAAGACCA
>JBOFVP010000248.1:0-1476 GCA_051653165.1 Clostridium sp. | reverse complement strand
CTTGCTCCTAAATAAGGCGTAAATTGAAAACTTCTTTCTTTCATTACATTTTCAATTTTCTTTAACTTTTCATCCGTTGAAGAAAGAAATATCCTATACTTAACATTCCTCAAAAACTCTACTCTTGATTGAAAATTTGGCGAATTATTTGCACCAGTTTGAGGAACTAAATTAAAACTTTGTGTATCCTTATTTAGAGGATTTAAAACCTGAATTCCAACTTCCATTCCTTCTGTATATTCAAATAAATCTTTATAATCAATCCCCATTATGGCACCAATTAATCCCTTTATAGCTATTGGATGTATTAATGAATAGCTTAGTGCCGAAGTAGTTGTGTAGGGTATTCTAAATCTTGCAAAGTCGCCCTTTACTGTAAATGTTAATACTTTCATTAAATCCACCTACCTTTTATAAAGGTAGGATAGTTGCATTACTTGGAATATTTATAACATTTACCTTTTGATGCTTATAGATATTAATTCCCTCTATCTTATCCTTATTAATATCAGCAAATTCACCTAAAGCCTTTAAATCAAATGTAAACTCATCCACGTTTCTTAACTCCAAATCTGATTTTTCATGCTTTACATCAATATAATCTAACTCTCCATCTATGAAGTTACTCTTGTATATAACCTCTACTAGCATTCTTGGCATTTGATTTTTAGAAGTACTTTTATACCCTCTTATACCTGAAATTAATAAATCCTTAAATAATTCTATATCCTCTTCAGTCACATTTATATTTTGTCTTTTAGCTTGAATATCATTGTATACCATATAAGTTTTGAATAAAGCATAAGGAGTATAATACTTTGACCAAGTAGTACCTTGTGACTTATTTTCCCCTGATGAGAAGGATGAGGTTCCTTGGGCAAAATTAACCTCAGCTTCATGAACACTTTTACTCCACATTACTTGTAATGGCCCTATGATATTAAACTTTGGCTCTATTGTAGCCACTGCTCCAAATAACTTAACATCTAAGTAGTTATCCTTCAAATGTTGCTCTAAGTTTTCTTTCTTTTTATTAAGCTCCTCCTCAACTATTTTATTACAAACCTTTTTACAGTCTAATTGCTTACCCTTATCAGATGTTGGTTTAACAAATATTTTTATATCTCTATTTATTGCCTCTTCTCTTACATATCTTTTTACTCTAACATCAGACATCTCAAGCTTTCCTGTAGTTTCATCCGTTCTTGGTCTATTATCATTAATCATATCCCCATTTGGATTACTCATAATCGAATCACTATACATTAAATATTCTCTTGTATTTGCCATATTAATTCACTCCTTCTATAACTTCTTCATCTAATTTTTCTTTTCCTTCTATTTTAAAGTACATATCCATTCCCCAGAAGAATAAATATTTTGCCTCATCAGTTGATATTTTATTTTCCTTGCTTGCCATTAATTCCTTAGCTTCAACTAACATCCCCTTTAAGTAGTTAGTGTTAATTTTTTGGT
>JBOFVP010000247.1:0-1722 GCA_051653165.1 Clostridium sp. | reverse complement strand
TATCCAATTATGACACCCTCTAAAGCCCAACCAAAAACTGCTAATAAAGTAAATGCCATTCCTTTATAAAAATCTGGATACATATTCAAATCTACTTTTGAGTATCCTAGTGCTACAGATCCTATTAAACTTACTATTATTCCAATAATCGCTCTTTTTGAAAGCTTTTCTTTAAGTATAAAATATGATAAAATTGCACCCACTCCTGGATATATAACTGATAAACTCGATGCATAAGCTGGTGCAGCATATTTAATTCCTATCACATAACCACTCATCCCAATAGGAGCACCAACTAATGCTGCTAAAAATGTTACTTTTCCTTTTTTTGTTTTTAAAAGTTTAAAAGTCTCTATAAACTTTTTATTAAAAACAGCAACTAAAGCTAACCAAAGAAAACAAAATGCATCATGTAAAAATGCTGAAATTAAAGTACTTGACGATGCTGTTTTCAAAATCGTAATATTTCCTACAAGTCCCATTAAAACAGTATCTAATCCCCAAGCAAATCCAACTAACCCACCAAAAAATAAACCTTTTTTCAAATTACTTTCCATAAAACCCTCCTGCTTTTTCAATAATGCTAGTATATTAAAAAATTGACGTAGCGTCAATGTTTTTTTTACGCTACGTCAATTATGATTTAAAATAAATTTAATTTGATTAATTTATAATCTTTTTTGTAATTTTATAAAATTTTTATAAAGGATTTTGTTATTAAAACTACTTTATGTTGTCTTTTACAAAAAATTCTAAATTTATTTTCTACATAAATTTCATTTTTATGTTCTATTTTTCTTTCTTTTAAAAAACTCTTTATTTTTTTAAAGATTTCAAACTGTTTATTCAATCCATCTCTTGAATAAACAACTAAATAACTCCCCTTTTCAAGAATAATATCCCCATTTTTATGAGGATAAAGTTCTAAAGTATACTCATCTGACTCCTTTGATAGTATTTTTTCAAAATCTCCACTATAAGTTTTTTCATCCATTATATCGTAGTTTTCTAAATTCCAGACACTTTCCACATCTGGATCATTATAAATTTTATTTTCCTGTTTAATACCAAAGTATCTTCTTAATGGCATCTCTTCAATATTTATAAATACATTTTCTAATCCAAATTTTTCAATTATATCCATCTCTTCATTAATCTTTTCATTTTGCCATTTCAAATATTTTATTGCTTTTTCATTTTCTTCGACTCTCGATTTTAAATATATATTCTTTTGATTACAACATTTATCCCCTAAAAGTCCCTCTATCTCTTTTAAACTAAATCCTCTATTTTTAAGTTCATTTAAATATATCAGTTTATTTATTTCTTCTTTAGAGTAAATTCTATTTCCTCTTCCCTCTTGAGAAGCTTTTATTAAGCCTATTTCTTCATAATATCTTAATGTCCTTGTTGTTAAATTCATACTTTTTACAATATCTCTTATTGAGATATATTCTTTCATCTCTTTAAACCCCTTCCTGTCAAAATATTTTATTTTGTCACTCTATTTAATATTATAACAAAAAATAAAAAAAGTGCCATTTTAATTTGAAGTGACACTTTTTTTATATTACCTTCTACTTTCCCCAAACCTTTTCTAAAAACTGATCTCTACCAGAACGATATCTATAATAATTATATTTTAGATTATGTTTCTTATAGTAATCTTGATGATACTCTTCTGCAACATAAAACTTCTCAAACGGAATAAGCTTCACATTG
>JBOFVP010000246.1:0-7032 GCA_051653165.1 Clostridium sp. | reverse complement strand
GTATTAAATTAAAAACAATTCATAGCCTCTTTAAGAGAATCTTAAAGGGGCTATATGTCAATATGGGAGAAACAAATGGAAATAATCATATCATCAATGATATTTCTTTTAGGACTAATAATAGGAAGCTTTTTAAACGTATGTATATATAGAATACCAAAAGAAGAATCAATAGCATTTCCACCATCACACTGTGGAAACTGCAACCATCAACTAAAACCAAAAGACCTAATCCCAGTAATAAGCTACCTATTCCTAAAAGGAAAATGCAGATACTGCGGAGAAAAAGTATCAAAACAATATCCATTAATAGAACTACTAACAGGAATACTATTCCTAGGAGTATATCTAAACTATGGATTAACATTCGAAACAATAAAATACATTTCACTAGTACCAATATTAATAGTAATAGCAATAATAGACTTCAAAACAGAAGACATATACACATCAACAACAATATTCGGTGCAGCAGTAGGAATAGTATTTTTAATAGCAGAATATTTTATAACAGGAAACATAAATCTAATGAGTCCACTACTAGGCGCAATAATACCAGCATCAATATTAGGAATAATGGTATATCTAGGAGGAATGGGCGGAGGAGACGTAGAACTAATAGCATTAATAGGATTATTTCTAGGGTTCAAACTAGGAATATTAAATCTATTTATATCCTTCATAGTAGGAGGATTAATAGCAATAATCCTAATGATAAAAAGAAAAAAAGAAGAAGAAAGAAGAACCATGGCATTTGGACCATACATAGCAATAGCAACCTACATAACATTAATGTGGGGAAATAAATTGCTACAATGGTATGTAGATGCGTTCTTTTAAAGTAACGAAAAAAGCATCATAAAAAAATTTGGTGTTAAATATAAATATAATCCTAATCAATTACAAAAGTAATTGGGTAAAAAAGAGAAGTAGGTGAGGAAATGTTTGAAAAAGATGTAGTTGCTATAGATATCACTAAAGCATACATTTCAATTCTTGTAGGACATAAGTACAACATATCCAATGGAGTTATATTAGAAACCCCAAAGGGATCATATGAAAATGATAAAATACAAGATGTTGATGCTATAGCAGGAGTAATCAAAGGATTTTTACACAAAAATAAAGGTAAAGCAAAAGAAGTATCATTTGTTTTAAGAGGTCAAGACCTAATTACAAGACACATGTATTTACCAATAATGAAAGAAGAAGCCCTAAGAGATTCTATTGACTTCGAATTAAGACAATTCGTTGGAGATAGAGTAGATGAGCTCTATTTTGATTATGAAGTAATAAGTGCAAACAAAGAAGAAAACAATGGAGCAAGTCATGTTCTGGTTGTAGCAGTTGAAAAGGAAAAAGTGGACAACTACATGGATTTAGCATCAAAACTAAATATGAAGGTTAAATCAATAGATGCCTATGCAAATGTTGCAGCAAGATTAATAAGAAATCTTAAACAAAGTGCAAAAACAGCAGCAAAATCAATAGGTGTAATAGATTTAGAAGGAGATTCAAACTCTATATCAATAATTGAATGGGATAGGTTAATGATTGAAAGATATAACAGTGTTGGAGCATTAATAGGAAGTGACAAAATGATAAATAATGTTACAGAATATAATTCAATGTTAGATACCGTTGATTTAATTGAAGCCAAGGAATTCCCAACAACAATGGATAGAACCTTTGAAAGCATAATGAGTGGATATAATTCAATAATCCAATACTATGCAACAGGAAAAGTTAAGAAAAACCTAGATAGAATATTTGTAATGGGTTCTGCAACAAGAATAAAAGGAATTCAACAATATGTAGAGGTATCATTAAATACTAAAGTTAACAATACTCCTACATTCAAAGATTTAAAAAATAGTGTAAAAGCTCCAACGAAAATAGAGCTTAACAATTATATGTATCCATATGGATTGTTGTTAAGGAAGGAGTAGAATATGCAAAAAGAATTGAATTTGATACCGAGAAGTTATGAGACAGTAAAAACTCAAAGTAAAAAAACTAACTCAATAGTAATTGCAGTATTAGTGTTAGCAGTTAGTATAGGAGGAAGTTTTGGATTTGTAACAGTTAGAGAAATGCTTTTAGAAAAGCAAAAAACAGAGCTTCAAGACGAATTAAATAAGAGTATGGCACTTATTAAAAAGGATCAAGAACTACAAGAGCAAATTAATCTAACAAAACAACATATAGAAAAGGTTAAAGAACTAGAAGTTGTTAAGTTAAATGATACAGATAAGAAGTTAAAAGATTTCTTTGCATTCTTTACAGAGGGAACATTCTCATTAAAGACTATTAGTTATGATATAACAACTATAAAGTTTGAAGGAATTTCTAAAGATAAGACAGCAATTCAAAAAGCATTTGCTTCTTTAAGAGAAGATGAAGGATTTTTTGATTGTCATTTAACAGGATATAACGAAGACAAGGGAGAATATACATTCACTGTTGAAGTTGCCTTACATGGAGGTGATAAGAAATGATAAAAATGAGTGGTAGAGCCACAGGTAAAAATGAAAAATTTCTTATTGGAGCAGTGGCGATTGTAGCCTTAGGTGCATTATGTTATGTATTTATTATTTCTCCAGGCATGGATAAAACTAAGCCTCTAAAGGAAGAAATAAAGGTTTTAGAACAAAAGGTTGAAGCAGCAAAAAATGTTAGAGTTTCAATCGAAAACAAGGAAAAAGAACTTGAAAAACTTATGGTAGAGTTTGATAAAGCTACAGAAAGTATGCCAAAGTCTGATAGAATGCCAGAAGCTCTATTTGAATTAGAATCAATGGCAGATGAATCAGGATTAAAAACAGTAAGAACTGAATTAACTAAGGCTGAAGTATTTAAGCAAAAAACAGAAGGACAATCAACAGAAGCTACTCAAAGTTCAGAAAAGTTAAAGGGATTAATGCAATTTAACATTAATGTAAGCTTTGAGGGGTCAAAGGATCAAATCTTAACTTTCATTGATAAAATGGAAAATAGTAAGAGAATCCTTTTAGTAGAAGATGTAAAAATGACTGGAGAAAATAAGGGTTCTGTAGGAATTGTTTATTATTCTGCTGGAAAGAATGATGGAAAAGAAAGCTATGAATTTAACTAAAAATTTAAGAGATAAATCTCATTAAACTTAATTTGGAGGTGGTGAGATGAAATTAAACAAAAAAAAGGGGTTTACTTTAGTTGAGTTGGTGGCTGCAATGGGTGCCTTCGTTCTTATAATGGTAGCATTAACAAGCTTAGTAATAACGATGACTAGAAGTAATTCAACAAATAAGAAAACTTTTGATGCTAATTCTAATTCACGTGCCTTTTTTGAGGCTTTGAAGGAAGAAAGACCATTAGTTGTTAAAGATGCAACAGGAAAAATTAATGATACTGAGGCTAGTAAACTAAATGGTAAGTATGGGGTAGCATTTAATACAAAGGAAGAGTTAAGAAGTTATGTGAAAACGCAACTAATTAATGATTTAACTCCACCTAGTGGGTTAGGTGGTAATCCAGGTAATTTTGCTGATGTAAAGGCATTGGCAACAACAGGGCAAAAGTATTGTCTTGGAATTACAATTGCTTGGAACAGTACAGAAGATGTTTATAAATTTGAAACTTGGTCTTGGGATGTTAATAAAGGTGAATCTAGTTTAGTTAATAGAGAAACATTTTTAGCACCAAGATAATATACTATATAGTATGGTGATTATATGAAAAAGAAAAAAGGTTTTACCTTAGTAGAATTATTAGCTGTTGCTGGAATATCAACAATATTAGGAGGATTAATTCTTTCTCTAGTATTGTCTCTTAGTAACTATTATGGAAGACTTCAAAAGGAAACTATTTTTCATGATAATGCAAGATTAGCTTTTGCGTCTATGGAGAATGATTTAAGAGCAGCTACTAATGTTGTAATTGATGGTTCAGCAACTGAAGTAACATCAGTTACAGTTGACTCAAAAGTCTATACTTATACTGCACCTTATGATGTTATAATATCATTTAACTTAAATAAGGGTGGTAACAAGTATGCAGTATCCTATGCTTTAATTAAGGATGCTAAGGGAATAAAAACATTATACAGAACAGAAAGTCTTGTTCCAGCTTCGGGTGGTGGAACAATGAAAGAAACAAATGCTGGGTATGGGGATGTACATGAATTTACGGTGACTCAAAATAAGAAGCCATCGGATGCAACACTAAATGATAAGGGTTATAAAGTGGTACTAAAGTTTAAGGATTCTAAGAATAATCAGGAGGGTTACGAAACAGTAATTACTCCAAGAAACTAAGAAACTTTGGGGTTGATTTTTTATGAAAATTAAGAAGAAGAGAAAGGGTTCATCTCTTATATTTGTATTAGCTATGGCAGCTATTTTTACTATTGTTTCTGGGGTTGCGGCATCAGCTGTTGTGGCAACAACTAAGGCAAATAGTGGTGAAAAAATATGGGAGGACCTGGTTTACACTTGTGAAGCAGGGGTTGAAAATGCAGTAACAAAGGCGTATCAAGGGATATACAACACACAAATACCTAATTATGGGGATACTATGAGTTTTAGACTTGGTCCTGATCCAGCATCAGGAGCAATTACTAGTGGTCCATTTAGTGATTTAAAGATTTCTGTTTTTGTTGAGGTAACTAAATCTGGAGATTTAAAGGATCCAAATTTACCTTTTGATCCAACTAATAATAAGTATGTTAATACTTACTATGTGGTTAAAAGTACTTCAACATACAAGCCAATGGATACTGATGATAAGAGACAAGAAAGAAGTATTAAAGCTAAGGTTTTAAGAACAGTTAATAATAATGATATCTTTAAATATTCATTATGTGCAGATGGAGTAACAGTAGAGTCAGGTGGAGCTATAAATGCACAAACAGGACCAGTTAATTCAAGTAAAGATCCAGCTGTAATTGGTGGTGCTGGTTCAACAATTACAGGTCCTGTAGATAAAGCTGAATTTACGGTGCCTAATTTAAATAAAATTAGGAAAGCTGGGAAATTAGAGTTTAATAATTTTGATGATTTCAAGATTGCTACAAGTGAGCATATTAAAACTTTAACATTTACAACAAGTAATGGAACAAATTATAGTATATATTTAGTTAGTGCTAATGAATTGGTGTTTAAGAAAAAATTAATACTAAATAATGCTATTATAATTTGTAATGGAGTTATAAGTATTAGTAATGAGGGTGGGCATCAAACTTATTCATCAATGATTGCAGAGAAGATTAATATAGCTTCAGGAGGGTCATTAACTATTGACTATGCTCCTGTTGACTCAACAGCACTTAATACTGGACATTGTCCTTTAAAACCAGAGGATATAAAGAAGGTTAATAAGCATATTGCAGATTGGTCAACAAATTGGTCTGGAGATCCAAGTAGTGGTGGTGGAACATCAGTAGATTACTGGGGTTCAATTAGCTATGAATACTAAAAAATAAGGGCTTGCTAATGGCAAGCCTTTTATAAAAGAGTATGGGAGAAATTTGTCTAAAGGGAAAGAATAATGAGGTATGGGATAAAGAATTATAAATAAACGATTTAGGGGAAGAAGGGGAATACAAAGTTATAGGAGGTATACGAATGGCTAGGAAGAAGAGTGGGTCTAGTTTGATATTGGTTATGATGATATCAGCTATATTTCTAGTAATTTCTTCAGTAGTAACAACAGCAGTGATGACAACAACTAGAGCAAATGCGTCAGAGCAAAGGTATGAAGACTTGCTTTATGGAGCGGAATCGGGTATTGAAAGTGCATTTGCTAAGATACATAGAGGTGAGTATAGTAATTCAGCTCAAAATGAGGTAGCTAGTTATGTTATAGATAAGGATTCTAGTGGGATAGAGATTTTTAAGGATTACATAGTTGAGGTTAATATAAATGAGACTAATGGTAATACATATAATGTTAGAAGTAAGGCTATAAGTAGAAGTAATGCTAATAATAAAAGAGAAGTTGCAGCTAAGGTAACTAAGCCTGTTACTTCTAGTACTAATATATTTAAGTATCTCTTATTTGCGGAGAAAATGGATATAAAAGCAACAGGTGAAATTGATGATTTAGTTACATTGTGGAGTGTAGATGATTACGAAAATAGTGAAATACTAAAAGATGCAAATTCTGTGAATGAAGTATCTTTAAAACATAAGCTTAAAGTGAATAGTTTTCAAAATTTTGTCTTTTCAGGAGCTGATGCTCCGATACACTCAGAAAAGGTAATACTATCACCAATTGGTAAAGCTATAATTGAGAGTACTGTAAATGAATTAGCGAATAGCAATGACTCGGTGAAAAAAATAACATATAAAACAAAAAGCCAAATTAGTCAAAGCGTATATATTTATTTAGTAAATACAGATCAATTTATATTAGAGGCAGGAACAATAGGATTAGATAATGTAATAATAATTACGAATGGTAGTATTGTAATTAGAGATTCTAGCAGTAATCCTACAGGGATAACATTAAATAAATCAACATTTTATGGAAGAGAGTTTAACTTTAATCTTGGAGCATTTACATCACAATATAGATTGATTGATAATATAGATTCGCAGCATGATCTTTTAATCGAAGAAGATGTAGTAGCAATAAATGAATTAATAAAACAATATATTCCACTATGGGGTCAAGGTTCAGGTGGTGGAGGAGTAAGTGATACTACTGTTAGCGAATATGAATATTAGATAATTTGTCTAGACAAGAATAAGTTAACAAATTACCATAAAAATAATAAAATTATATAAAAAGGGAAAGTGCAGCCTAGAGTGGTATAGGGAATATTAGCTAGGAGGACTTAGATGAAGAAAAAAAAGGGTTCAACATTAGTAATGGTGTTGTTTTTATCTACATTGTTCACAATGATTGCAGGCGTAGTTATAACATCTGTAATGTCTACAACCAAAGCTAATGCAGCAGAAGAGTTTTATGAAGACTTGTTATATGGGGCAGAAGCAGGAATAGAAACAGCATTAATGAGAATAGAGCGAGGTATTTTTGCAAGAGAAGTAC
>JBOFVP010000245.1:0-1563 GCA_051653165.1 Clostridium sp. | reverse complement strand
TCCAAGGAGAAATAAACGGAATACTTAAAAATGCTCTTAAAGAAAAAAGAGGTTTAAATGAGCAAGAGCAACAACAAATAAGAGACCACATGGCAACAATTAAATCAATTGAATTACAGGCTCTTGGAACATCTCAAGAAGAATATATTTTTGCTAAAAATGAATTTGCAAATAGAGTAAAGACCATGGATGCAGAAAGTGCATCAGCATTACTAGCAGAAAAAGCAAAAGTTAGAGATGATGAAAATGCAAAAATTGCAGCAACATATGATACAAGAATAGAAATGCTTAGAAATAGCTTAAGCAAAGCTACTGAAGCTGAAAGGGTTAATGCAGAGGCTACTATACTTCAACTAGAAGAAGATAAGAAAGCTAAGCTAACTAAAAACCAAGAACTTTATAGCGAGTATTTAAAAATTATTAATGATAATAACCCAATGTTACTTGAAGCATTAGACACATTTAATGGTAATGTACTAACAAATGAGGACCTATCAAAGCAAAGCAGACTTGAACAATATAGAACCATGTATGAAGAAATGAATGGTATAACCTCAACTGGAACATATCAAATGTATAATTCAATTAGTGGATCATATGATATGGTCACTGTAAAAGTTGATGAAGCAACTAAAACAATAACGGGAGCTTGGAGTAATACAGCAAAGAACGCTGGTGGTTATACTGATGCAATGGCAAAGGAAGCTAAAGAGTTAGCTCAAAATACCTTAGGAAGTTCCAAGGAGGTTGCAAAAGCTTTTAAGGATATGGATTCGGTAACTGTAAATAGTAATGGTAGTGTTGTAGATAGTAATGGCAAGGTTATTTCATCATTACAAGACTTTAAGAATAATGCTGATGGTACAAGGGAAGGTATTTTAATGTTGAATGGGCAACCAATAAACATTAAAAGTAATGCAGATGGAGTTGTAACAGACCTTAAAGAGGTAAGGAGAGCAGCTGAGTCAGTTCCAAGTAAAGTTCCTATAAATATTGAAATAAAACAACGAGGTAATATTCCTAAATTTGCAAAAGGTACTAATTCAGCTCCTAGAGGACTTGCAGTTGTTGGAGAAGAAGGGCAAGAACTTATTACAAAGGGTAATAAGGCAATGCTTACAGGTTCACAGGCTCACTTTGTAAATCTATCAGGTGGTGAAAAGATTTATACAGCAGACCAAACAAAAAGGCTATTAGACACTAAGAGGTTAACAGGAGGGCTATTTAGCCCTAAGAGTTCAGAGAGTAAGCAATTATATAGTAATGGTGGGTATGGGGCTAATAAAGGCTCTAACGCTCAAATAAACAGTACTGAAATAGCAAATACAATAGCTTTAGCAGTTGCAAAGGCAATTCAAGATATTACACTTCAAGGGAATGTAACATTAAACAATGGTGCCTTAGTTGGAGAGTTATCAAATGGGTTTGCTTTAAATGGAAAGAGGAGGAGATAACATTGAAGATAAATGGAATTAATATAAGTCAGTATGGAGCTTCATTAAGTGAAAAGCTAATTACACCTACATCTTTTGATACAGTACTAGCTACAAGCAAAAGAAGGCT
>JBOFVP010000244.1:0-4881 GCA_051653165.1 Clostridium sp. | reverse complement strand
AAAGGCATCTTTTAAAAAAGCACTATACTCTGAAAATGTTTTTGTTGTTGCACCTTATGATTTGGCATTAGCATATGCAGAGGTTGCTTTTGATAATGGTGTTAACTTTAGGCTTGAGGAAAAAGTTGTTGATATAAGGACATCTTCTAAGGGTTTTAGAGTTACAACAAACAAGAATAAATTTACTTGTAAGATTGTAATAAATACAATACCAAATGAAATTTATTTAGAAGAGAATAATATTAAGACACAATTAAAAAATAATTATTTTAAGAATATGCAGTACTTAGTAGTTGATGATAGTAGTTCAAATATTTTATCTACGGTAGTAACTAATGCTCCAAGTGAGGATTTTTTTGCAATCAATATCCCTACCTTATCAGGTGGAGCTTTGATGGGCGTGAGACACAATGATAAGCTAAATTTACAAGAAAGTGTTGAACTAGCTAATACAATTGCTCTTGATTTAGAAGATAAAGAAATAAGTAATATTTTTCATGAAAACTATGATAAAGATGAAGTTGTAATTGATGATAGGGAAATGAGTAAAGGATATATAAGTGTGACAGGAAAACACTATGGAAAAATTACTATGGCTCCAGCTATAGCTAAAAATTTAGCAGAATTTTTAGAAGAAAATATGAATATAAAACTAAAAAAACATTTTATTGATAAGAGAAGAGAAATGTATAGATTTAGAGATTTATCTAAAAAAGAAATAAATGAAATTATAAAACTTGATAAAAGGTATGGGAAAATAGTATGTATATGTAATAATATATCAGAAGGTGAGATTATTGATTCTATTAGAAGGCCGTTAGGTGCTAGAACCGTAGAAGGGGTTAAAAGAAGAACAGGAGCAGGGTTTGGAACTTGTAATGGATCTTATTGTATAGGAAAAATAATAAATATTTTAGCACATGAAATGGATAAGAAGGAAACTGATATAGTTGTAGATTCAAAAAATTCTAAGGTTTTAGCTGCTAGAATAAAAGAATTTAATGAGGTATAAAATGGATAATAGAGATGTATTTACAAGCTTAGTTAGAGTAAAAGGAAACGGTAAGTATAAAGTTGTTCCTGTAAAAAGTACAGCTCCAGTTGAAAAAGAGCTATGGGTAGAATTATCTAAGGTTATAGGAAGAATATACGTTAGTATTCCGATAGATATAGGTGATATAATATGTAAGAATATATTAAATACAGGAATTGATATAGTGTGTACAAGAAAAATAGAGAAAAAGTAAAATATTTTAGTAAAATATTGACAAGGATATAATAATTATATATAGTTATATTAAATATAAATTTTATATTAAACCTTTGAAAAGGCTAGTAGTAGAATTTAATCATTTAAGAGAGTCACTGGTTGGTGTGAAGTGATATGATGGTTTTATGAATCCACCTTGGAGGGACTGTGATGAGCAGTACGGTTTTAACCGTTATATTAAATTAAGAGAATAGTTTATTTTATAAACTATTAATTAGGGTGGCAACGCGGAGTCTTTTCGTCCCTTTTTTAGGGGATAAAAGGACTTTTTTTATACAAAAAAACAAGGAGGAAATAAAAATGTTAGATTTAAAAAGAATTAGAAATAATACTGAAGAGATAAAAGTAGCTCTTTCAAATAGAGGAGAGGATTTTGATGCTTCTGTAATAGATGAAGTTGTGGCACTAGATGAAGAAAGAAGAAAAATATTAGTTGAGGTTGAGGCTTTAAAAAGCAAAAGAAACAGTGTTTCAGCTGAAATACCAAAGAGAAAGAAAGCTGGAGAAGATGTTACTCCTATAATGACTGAGATGAGAGAATTAGGAGATAAGATTAAAGAAGATGATGTACGAGTTAACGAAATTAATGAAAAAATAGAATACATCATGTTAAGAATACCTAATATTCCAAATCCACAAGTTCCAGATGGTGATACAGATGAAGATAACGTGGAAATCAAAGTTTGGGGAGAGCCAACTAAATTTAATTTTGAACCAAAAGCACACTGGGATTTAGGAACTGATTTAGACATATTAGACTTCGAAAGAGGCGGAAAAGTATCAGGTTCAAGATTTACAGTATACAAAGGGTTAGGAGCAAGATTAGAAAGATCTATAATTAATTACTTCTTAGATACTCATACTTGTGAAAATGGATACTCAGAAGTTTTACCACCATACATGGTAAATAGAGATAGTATGATGGGAACAGGACAATTACCAAAGTTTGAGGAAGATGCTTTTAAATTGGAGAATAATGGATTCTTTTTAATTCCTACAGCAGAAGTTCCTGTAACTAATATGTATAAGAATGAGGTATTAGCAGGAGAGATTTTACCAATAAAACATGCAGCATATTCAGCTTGCTTTAGAGCGGAAGCAGGATCAGCAGGTAGAGATACTAGAGGATTAATTAGACAACATCAATTTAATAAAGTTGAGTTAGTGAAATTCTGTAAACCAGAGCAATCATACGAGGAACTAGATAAACTAGTTAAAGATGCTGAGTCAGTTTTACAAGGGTTAGGGTTACCGTATAGAATAGTTAGAATATGTAAAGGTGATTTAGGATTTACAGCAGCACTTAAGTATGATATTGAAGTTTGGATGCCAAGCTACAATAGATATGTTGAAATATCAAGTTGTTCAAACTTTGAAGATTTCCAAGCTAGAAGAGCTAATATTAAGTATAAGGAAACTCCAAAAGATAAACCACAATTTGTTCATACTTTAAATGGTTCAGGATTAGCTATAGGTAGAACATTTGCAGCAATACTTGAAAATTATCAAAGAGAAGATGGGTCAATTGAACTTCCAGAAGCTTTAAGAAGATTCATGAATTGTGAAGAAATAAAAAGATAGATTATAAATAATAAAGAAAAAGAGTAGCTATTCTAAATTAGTTACTCTTTTTATTATAAAATTTATTTGTATAAATTAACCAATTGTGATATATTCTAATCAAGATGGTATTGAATAACAAACCATACTTTTGAAAATATTTTTAAGTTTGAATTAGCTCATATCTTTAAGAATGAGACTATATAGTATCACTTCTAAAAAAAGGAGGTGATAAAATTAAAATAGGTTTTATAGGTGCAGGTAAAGTAGGATTTTCATTAGGAAAATACTTTAAAGAAAAAGGCATAACTATAACAGGATACTATAGTAAAACAGCTAGCCATAGTAAAGAGGCGGCTGAATTTACGCGAACAAAAAATTATAATACTATTGAAGAATTAATTAATGATAGTGATACTATATTTATTACAACCACAGATGGAGCAATAAGTAATGTATGGAATCTCATTAAAGAATTATCAATTCAAAATAAAATAATTTGTCATTGTAGTGGCACATTATCATCAAAAATATTTTCAGATATCAAAAGTAAACAAGCATATGGTTATTCAATTCATCCTATATTTGCTATAAGCGACAAATATAATTCTTATAAATATCTAGATAAAGCATTTTTTACAATAGAGGGTAATTCTAAGCATATTAATGAAATTATTATGTTAATAGAATCAACAGGTAATATGTTTAAAGTAATATCATCAGATAATAAAGAAATTTATCATGCTGGAACAGTTATGGTAAGTAATTTAGTGTTAGCACTATTAAATAGAGGTTTTTTTCAGCTAAATTTATGTGGGTTTAGTGATAATGAAAGCATTCTTGCTTTAATGCCATTAATTAAAAATAATATAAATAATATTGATAACAATGGAATAGTAAGTAGTTTAACAGGTCCAATAGAAAGAGGAGATGTTACAACTATAAAAAAACATAGATCAATGTTAAAAGGTATGGATTTAGAGATATATGATTTATTATCGAAAGAGTTGTTGAAAATATCAAAAGTTAAAGATAGCAAAAAAGATTATAAAAATTTAGAGGAATATATAGGAGAATGATATGAAAAATACTGTAATGACTTTTAAAGAAGGAAAAGCAACTAAAAATAAAATAACTATGATAACAGCTTATGACTATTCAATGGCTAAATTAATTGATAGCACAGATATAAATGCAATATTGGTTGGAGATTCTTTGGGGATGGTTTGTTTAGGGCATGAAGACACCTTATCAGTAACTATGGAAGATATGATACATCATACTAAGGCTGTTTCACGTGGAACGAAAAAATGTTTCATAGTTGGAGATATGCCATTTATGTCTTATCAAACATCTATATATGATGCTGTTGTAAATGCAGGTAGATTAATAAAAGAAGGTAGGGCTAATGCTGTTAAGTTAGAAGGTGGAATTGAAGTTTGTGATAAGATTCAAGCAATAGTAAAATCATCAATTCCAGTTATGGGTCATATAGGACTTACCCCCCAGTCGGTTAATTCTTTTGGAGGGTTTAAGGTTCAAGGAAAGGACGAGGAAGCCGCAATAAGACTAATAAAAGAGGCTAAGGAAATAGAAAAAGCAGGGGCATTTGCTATTGTTTTAGAGTGTGTTCCTAGTAAATTAGCTAGGTTAATTACAGATTCAATAAATATTCCAACCATAGGAATTGGAGCAGGTGCAGATTGTGATGGTCAAATTTTAGTTTATCAAGATATGCTAGGAATGTTTAGTGACTTTACTCCTAAATTTGTTAAAAAGTATGCTGATTTACAAGGTGATATTATAAGTGCATTTAATAGATATGTAGAAGAAGTAAGGGATGGTATTTTTCCAGAAGAGAAGCATGGATTTAAAATAGATGACAACATTATTGAAAAGTTGTATTAATATTTGAGACTAACTATATGAAGTCAAGTCTTTTTAAGTTAGTTTCTTTTAATATTATTTAATGAAAAAAGTGCATGACAAATAAAGCAACAGAGTTGCTATTTTAAAAAATTAGGTTACATTTGTGAAACAAATGCGGTATT
>JBOFVP010000243.1:0-1718 GCA_051653165.1 Clostridium sp. | reverse complement strand
AAAGTCTATTAATTTAGGCTTTTTGCGTTGGAACAAATTGACATATTCCACCTATTGTAATATAATGGTAACATATTATTAATAATGGGGGGGTAAATTATGAAGTTTAGATTCAAGTTGTTTTCAGGAATATCTATATTTATGTCGATAGTGTATTTGTTCAAGGCATTTGATAAGATTGACTCTAATTTGATTAAAACCGAAAATAAATTTGTTGGTGGAGATGCTTATAATTATATTATTAATGGAACGCATTCAACATCTTATATGGTGTTATTTGCAACATTTTTAATAGCAGGATTATTATTTTTAGCTATAGGATACTTAGAGTCAATAGCTAAGAAAGATATTAAAATAGAAGAGATAAAAAACACAACATCTAGTAATATTAGTGATGATAAGGTTGAAATCAACAAAGTAGTGGAAGATATATACGGAGACAAAAAAGAATAGCATAAATAACAAAGAGACTAAGGTTTGCTCCTCGGTCTTTTTTTATGCACAAAATTACTAAAATATAAATTTTAAGAAAATTTCTCCTTTGAAAACTAGAGTAAAACGGAGAAAACAAGAGTATTCGAGAGTTTAAAAAATTAAAGGAGGAAATAAAATGGGAAGAAGAAAGAAAGTTAATAACGATGCAATAAAGTATAATTATGATGACAAAGGGAATGTAATTCAACTTGAAGCGATAGAAAGCAGAACAGTTCAGCCCGATGGAAGAATACATACTAATAAAATAATGGTTGAAGGAACATTGGCAAAGCCTAAAAAGATTTTATCAGCACTTAATCCTACTACAATGAATTATGAAGAAACAAGTGGGGCAATCGCACAAGATAATCAATATAAAATTGACTATGCAAATGGAGATATTTATTTCCATAACTCACAAATAGGAACAAATATAAAAACTCAATTTATGTACATAGGAGAGAAGTTAAGTGATGGAAGTGAAATTTATGTAAACAAAAATAGTGATGGTACAATTAATAAAAATCTAACAGAAGAGTTTGCTTCAATATCATCTGAAATGAGAAATTGTACCAATATTGTAAATGAGACTAATGCGATAGTATTTGAGTTAGAAAATAATAAAATTGATAAAATAAATGGCAAAGGTTTGTCTACTAATGATTATACGAATGAAGAGCAATCACTTGTGAAAAGTATAGTTGAAAAACAAAGTATTCTTGATAATTCACTTACTACAACTAACAAGAAAATATCAGGTGCAATAAATGAATTAAATTCAGAAAAAGCTAATAGCAAAGAAGTTGTAAAAAAAGGAAGTGGAACTCTAAATGATTTTGATGAGGAGACAAGAAAGGTATTATTAGGGTTAAATCAAGGACAAATAAATGCTGTTTTAGGAATAGACAATGTGAGTGCAATAAATTCTAATTTCATAAACAAGAGAAGTATAATATATAACAAAGGGAAAGAATCTAATAAATTAGTAAATATAGATGGAACTGTTGTTAATTCGTCTGTATTTTCAAGTTATTTATTTGTGGAGTTAAAGCAAGGGGTAAAATATATACATATATCAGAGGGTTCTGACGATGAATCTAACAAGTTAAGAACATTGGTTTTTTATAATTCTAGCAAAGTTAAAACAAGGGCTTTAGAATGGGTGCAAAGTAATAGTAGTTTTGAATTAAATGATGGTGAAAAATATATATCATTTTCTATAAAAAATACAAACATATCTTGTG
>JBOFVP010000242.1:0-12883 GCA_051653165.1 Clostridium sp. | reverse complement strand
CTTGCATAAATCTTTATTTGACATAATTAAATCTCCTTATATTCTAAGGACAAATATCAATTAATTTAATTATATCAGACTCTTTGCAGTACTAACTTCTGTTTCGTATAAAAAGCGGAAGTTACTTTTTCAATTTACGGAAACTTTATTTAAAAGCTACAAATATTGAATATTATGCCCTAATATGTTAAAATTTAGATATTAAAATTGGAATGAGGAATAAAATGGCTAAGTTTTGCATAGAAGATGGTGCAACCAAAGCTAAAGCCACAATGGCAGTAGAAGCCATTGATGAAATAATAAACGCAATGAAAAGTGCAGAGTACTATATAAACTCAGCAATAGAAACAATAAATAATGATGATGAGTTAAACAATCTATACTTTGAGTCAAAAGAAAGCTTTTATAATAAACTAAAAGAAGAAAGATTAAGTTTTCTAAGATTCGGAGATATTTGCTTCGAATACGACCAAGAAGTAAATGCACCATTTATGAAAGAATATGAAAAAGTTGTAGACCTAATTAGCGATATAAAATGTGAAGAAATAACAATTCAAAACAATATTGGAGCAACAGAAACAGAGTACTATACAGATAATCAGTATGGTGGAAGAGACATAAAATCAAAAACAAAAATTAAAGAAACAATAGGATTTCAAGATGTATTAACCTATGGACCAATTGGGGATTTAATAAAAGCAAACTACGAAAACTACTGCACAGCAGTAGAAGGAGGAAAGGAAACCTATCCAGAGTTTGAAAATTATTTAAATGGACTAATAACCAAAGGAGAATTTGACTATGATATACCAACTCCATGGAAAGAATATTTATCAATAGCCATAGATTGCATACCAATA
Organism: Clostridium sp.; assembly: GCA_051653165.1. Classification (GTDB taxonomy): domain Bacteria; phylum Bacillota; class Clostridia; order Clostridiales; family Clostridiaceae; genus Clostridium. Next base: position 12,023 of record JBOFVP010000242.1, on the reverse strand, counting down.
ATAGGAGACGGAAAATCGTTAATAGAAGCAGTAATTGGAGTAGATCTAATTACAGGTAGAGATCTATCAAATTTGGAAAGAGCCTTTTGTTTAGCAGCAATAATCCCACTAGTAGGTGATACTGTTAAAATAGGAGGCAAAGGAACAAAGCTTGCAATGAAATCCTTTGGAGAAGAGCTTTTAAAAAATGTTGCAATAATGACAGGGACAAGCGGTCTCTCAAATATAGGAATTAATCCAGTTTTGTGTATGAGCATATATGCAGGAGGTAAAGGAACCAAGGGAGCAATAAATCTATTAAAAAATAGTGATGTGTTAAAGAAGTTCGAAATACCAAAAAGGCAAGTGTTAAATACCATTGGATTTAAGAGGGATGAAGTTAAGAAATTTATTGAAAATACTAAAATAGTTAATGGAGAATATCATGTAACTCTTAAACAGAAAATAGAAGGAGTCACCAGAATTATTTTCAAAGACTCAGATCTTACACCAATGCAAAAGTTTGGGTGTACAATAGGGTGCTTTACAGAAGAAACATTAGTTATTACAGAGAATGGATTAAAACAAATAAGCTTAATTGTAAAAGGTGAGAAAGTACTTACTAAAAATGAGAATACAGGAGAATTAACCTACGAAAAAGCGGAGCTAGTAATAAAACAAGGAACAAATATAATAACATTAACAGTAGGAAATGAAATAATAAATACAACCACAGAGCATCCATTTATGACAGAATGTGGATGGGTTCAGGCTAGTAATCTTAAGGTTGGTAGTAGAATTTTAGATAGAAATAATTTCTATCAAGTTGTAGAAAATGTAGAAATTAAAAGATATAATTATGTTAAGACATATAACTTAACAGTACAAAATAATCATAACTTTTTCATAACAGAGTTAGGACTTATGGTTCACAATATTGATTGTAAAAATGTTAAACTAAGTGAAATCTATAAAAACTTTGGAGAAAAAATTACAGATTCTAATATAAAAAAAGAGTTTGATACCCTAATTTCTAAGTTAGATAATATAACAGAAACAAAAAAAATTGATGAATATATTAATAAGTTTGATTCAAAATTTAAGGGAATTGAGCCTAAAGATATTGACGAGATTAAAAAGATTATTGATGAAGGACATGGGAGTGTTGATAAGCTTATAAAGGAGATAGGTAATCATATAAGTAGCGATGACTTAATATCTTCAGCATTGGAGTTACAAGGTAAAAAGAATACTTCAGTTGGAAGAGCATTTCAAAAACATTCAATAAGAGAGGGAAGTGCATTCACTGGAGAAATTACAGGGAATCCAACAAAGAATACAAATCAAGGATTAGATTATTTAAATAAAATTTTAAATAATAAAGAGGCAACAAGAACTATAAGGAATAATAAAGCATATGGAGATATTTTAGATGTTAGATTACCAGATGGAATGGGTGCAAGATGGACTGCAGATGGTAAGAAATTTATAGGTTTTCTAGAAAGGTACACTGACCAATAGGAGGGAAAGCGTAATAATGAAAAATTTAATAGCAGATTATATAAATGATCCAGAAAATGATTTTGATTTGATGATTGAAATATTAGATGGAGAGCGAGAAATAGCATGTATTAGAAAAGTAAATGGTGAGTATAGTCTTATAGTCTATGAAAATGATGTGAATATTCCTATCAAATGGTTAAATGAAATTATTAGCAAACTATAATCGATTTATAAAAGCACTTCTGATTTAATTCAGAAGTGTTTTTTCTTGAAAAGTATAATAATCTTTAAATAAAATGTATGAAGATAATTGGAATTAATAAATCATATATGGAGGGATTTTATATTATGGAATTTCAAATAATTTTACTAAGGAATTAACAATAAAAATATTAAAAAAATAGGAATGTCAGACTCTTAGTCAGCATTAGTTTGCTAAGACATTACTGCTACAGAAATTATGATTTCACCTTAAATTTAGGTATGTAGCATCATTGGTAAACAACTTAGAATTTAATAGGTATCTCTATCCTCTCAATATTTTAATTGAGACGATAGAAGGTATATATACTGAAGCATTGATATTACTAGTATAAAAACTAGGTATAGGTATAAGGATGGAATGAATCATTTTGCTAAGTTTTTAGCAGAAACCTTTAAAAAACAAAATCTAAATAAGATAGAGGATAAACACTTGCAATCTTATGTAGAGCAAATGCAAGAAAGTGGATATTCAAAATCTTATATTACAACTAATTTATCTGCCATAAGGTATTTTATTGATATAAAAGGTGGAGATAGTAAAAGGCTATCTACTAATAAGGAACTTGGTGTAGAGCATAGAACAAAGGAAGATAGAATTGGTTCTAATAAGGCTTGGAGTGAGAATGAAGTTAGAAAATTTGTTGAATATGCAGAGAAAAACAAAGAAGTTAGATATGCTAATATGGTTAAACTTGCATATTCACAAGGGCTTCGAATTCACGAAGTAGCAAGGCTTGATAAAAGCCAATTAGTTAATGCAGTGAAAGAAGGAATTTTAACTGTAAAAGGTAAAGGTGGATTAGTTAGAAATATACCACTTTATAATAAGGAACTAGTACAGAGGCTTTGTGATGATACAAAGAATGGTGATAAGGTATTTATAAATAAAGAGGAGTAAACATACAAGGTTATAAATAATTTACAAGTATTTATTTATAATCATAATAAGGAATTTAGCAATAGAAGTGATAGGAATTTAACATTCCATGGATTGAGACATGCATATGCACAAAATAGGTATAGAGAGTTAAGAAATAAAGGCATTGTAGTAATCTTTAAAGATGGAAAAATCCAATCAATGATGCCTAGTGACATAAAATCATTCAACAAATTACAATAAGGAGTTTTAATAATGAAAAGTTATGAGATTGAAGAAATATATGGAGATGGCTATGAAAGATGGGCTAAGATTAAAATGAATAGTTCTCAATTAACTGCATAAAAAATAGTAATAGTAGAAGATAGTTAAGTCAATAATATCAAGAAAATTTAGTACTGCATAACTTAAATAATGTAGTGAAAAATAAAATGAAAATAGGAGGTAGAAAGAGTAGGATAGAGAAAATAGAAGGTGTGTAAAATTAAATAATGTAAAAGTACTTAAATAGAAGATTTTTATCCCAAGAAATCCTTAACTGGAAATTGTAGAACAAGGAGAAGATAAGGAAATCTAGGGAGAGTGTAAAGGAAGAGAAAATCAAGGTTCGAGTTATAGTGTTAAGCTTAAACTTATTCCAGATAAATTAATTGGACAAATAGTGTAAATGAATTATCATTAGGTATTTATAATAATTGTTAGGATAGGGGAAACCTATCCTATTTTTGTTTAAATAAATATTAATAATAAACTCAATTAGGAAAAGCTACTATATGCAGTGCTATCCTTCATATTTTTCAAGCCATTTTTTAAATACTTTCATACTATTATGGACAAAAATTAAATTAATAACCATAATTATAAGCCCTAAAAAAGAATATAGAATAATGGTGTTTAAAGGAAATAATACCAGTACTTTTTTAATTATATAAGTACATATAGGTAAACATATAACACTAGTAACAATAGCAGGAATATATCTTCTTATTATTAATATTTGAATGCAATGTATTATTAAATGTATTGTAAATGCAAGGAATAATCCTATCCAAAGATTAAACCAATTTGTTGTATAAGAGATAATTGTAACTATACTAATTAAAATAAATTCTTCTGCAACACTAGCTGCAAATGTTTCTGTTGTAATATCATCAAAATGAGCTAATAATTTCTTTGATAATTTAGGGAATTTGTTGCTTAAATAAAGTTTATTCTTATTTAACCATGACTGCATAAAAATAATTTCTTCAAAATCATGGAATATAAATAATATAGGAAATAACCATATTATTATGTGCATATCATCCAATTAAATCCCTCCTTTTTGAGAGTAAATCTAGGCATATTATTAGTCTTAGCCCTTTAAATCACTCTAATTAAAGTATAGATTAATATTCTATATTTATACCATAGCCAAAGAAAAATATTTAGATTCAGTTTTAAGTAGTAGTGTTGATATTTATATTAGGAATTTTAAATTAAAGTATATGTATATATATGGGGAGTTTGGACAATAATTAAAATTGAAAATATGAAATATAAAGGAGAAAAGGATGGAAAATATAACTGCTTTAACAATTAAACCTAAAATAAATATCTAATACATTAAAAAATTACATTTATAAATATAAAAACACAAAATAAATTATTTATTTTGCTATATGATGCACATTTTTTAATTTACTACGTATGATATAGTAAATAAAAAAAGGAGAGTTAAAAATGTATAAACAAAATAAAGTAATTAAAGCAACCGTTGTAACAATGATATCAGCAGGAGCAGTAGTGGCTGCAATACCAGTGTTTGGAGCAGCAGTTGGAGTAGCAGTTGGTATAACAGTAGCTGCTGGATATAATGCAATATACCAATGTGTAGAGGATAAACAAGAGAAAATCAAAGCATCAAGAGCTGTAGTAATAAAAGAATAAAACATAGAAAGACATTTTGTTCACTTTAATAAAATGTCTTTTTATATCATAGGAATTGCCTTTGGTGAAAATGGAATCCACATATATGCAGTAGACATAGCTTTTCATGAGGGAGGACTTAACTATGGGGCGAGAGAAGAAACCACCTCAAGAATAGTAAAAAAATATATTAGAACAATAATGAGCATTATAGGTTACTTCAATGTTTATCATGGGGATATAGTATTTGCATCACCTAAAATATCTCCAGGGTTATATAATGACATATTAAATACATTAAATGATATTAACAACATTATCACCAATATAGGACTACATTATAATGTAGAGATTATAGCAAATGAAGAGTTTGAAAGAAGAATATTAACACCAGTAATAAATTTAGCAAAGGATGTTGCAGATACATCAGAACTATTTATCTGATCGCTACCATTGCTAACACTCCCACCTCTGCAGGTGGGAGCTAAGCACTGCTACGCGCCTAGATAAGTTCTTCTAAGCATCAGATAGAGTAATGTTAAATTTCATAAACTCCACCTGATGCTAAGAATCACTTGATGAGAGGGGTTCAACTTCTTAATTTGTTTGATAAAAGAGAGGGTAGAACATTTCAAAATTCAGGTGTGAAAATTAATGTTGAAGGAAGGGAATCACAAAGAATGGAGGATATTATTGGTGGCTATGAGAATATGAAAGTAGCTGAAATAGCTAGAGACGTATTAGTACCAATATTAGAATCAGGTAAATTATCAGAGGAGATAATTAATTTAATGGAAGGTAATGAGTACTCTAAGGAAATGTTTGATCTTCAGTATCCTATTATAACAAAGAAGTCTTTGTATACTTCAAAACCCTTAAGATATTATGCTAAACCTGTTGTGAATATTAATGGAGAAGAATATTACTTGTGTTCAGAGTGGTATGAAAATGAGGGTGGTAATAATGATAGACCATATTTGTTAAAGTGGATTAATGATAATAGATAAAATATATGCTTTAGAGAATTTTTAACACTCTCTAAAGCATTAAGCTTTCTTCCTCATAGTTAAGAGATACATATAAATGTGGAAATTAAGTTAATTAATGAGTATAATATTATTAAGAGGATATTTCTTAAACAGTTAGTGAAGGGAGAAGATTATTCTCTTTTAAAATTTATTAACAATAACAAATTTAGACTTAAGAGGAAAAAGTGGTTAATCAATAAAAATAAAAAGAAAAAAAGAAGAGTGTCTAAGAAAAAATATATTATAAAGTGCTTAAAAATAAAAAGATATAAACATAATAATAAGAATAGTAATAAAATAAATAACAAGCATGAATTTGAAGCCCCTTCAAATCTAAGTATAACTGAAAATACAGAAGAAACTCTTGAGTTTTTTAATAGTATAATATCTGAAATTAAGAGAAAGCAATATGAAAAAAATTTTTATTTTGATTTTTCAGAAGTGACAAATATAAGTATAGATGCATTAATGTATATACTAGCAATATTAAGAAATATTAAGTCAAATGAAAGGTATAGATATAAATTCTATGGAAACCAACCTAGAGACTTAGTGTGCCAAAAGAAATTTGAAGAGTCTGGATTTAATAGCTATGTTAAATCAACATCAACAGATTTTATAAATAAATCAGATGAAATGCAAATAATGTCTGGAAATTTTGTAGATACAGCAGTTGCAGCAAAGATATGTAACTTTGTAAATGATATATGTGGAACAAAAACAACTTTCACTAAGAATTTATATAATACAATAATTGAGCTAATGACTAATACGGTACAGCATGCTTATAAGGATGAGGAAGTTTTATTTGTAAATCAATATTATATATTTGTTGAGAATATGGATGATAAATTAAAGTTTATATTTTTAGATACAGGAGAAGGTATACCAAGTACAATAAATAAAAATTGGTGGGAAGGTAAGTTTACAGGAAAAACAGACTCTGTACTTATAGAATCTGCATTGAGAGGGCAGAATAGAACTGAAACAAAGGAGCCCCATAGGGGCAAAGGATTACCTAAAATTGCTCTAAATGCACTAGATGGATATTTCTCAATTCTAAAGATTTATTCAGATAAGGGTGATTACACAGTTAATCCAAGTAACAAAGTAAAATGTAAATTAATAGATAATAAAAATAGTTTGTTTGGAACTTTGTTTAGTTGGGAAATTAAAAAAGATGGGATAGGAGATGAATATAAAAATGATAAAGATTAATATAGCTAATGATTTTTCTCAAACACCAGGTGGTAGGTTTATTAATGAAGGACCATATTCTGGGGAGGAGTTTAGAGAAAAAGTACTTTTTCCAAAATTTAATGAAGCGGTAGAGCAAGGGAGTAAGCTTGAAGTAAATTTAGATGGAGGATATGGGTTTCCAACATCTTTTTTAGAAGAGGCATTTGGCGGGTTAGTTAGAAAAGTAGGGAATAAAACTCCATTAAATATCTTAGAATTTATATCTCAAGATGAGCCATCATTAGTTGAAGTAATTAAAAAATATATGATGGACTCACTTTAGTTAGAGGGTAAAATGAAAAAGATTAAAAATATAAATAAAGGTCTCCCTATAATATTAGGAGTGATTGTTATATGGCTTATATATTATAATATGAGATACAATAGTAATTTTTTTGATACCCCTAGTTATGCAATAATAAATATAGGGATTGCAATAGGGGTTGCTTATTATCTAACTCAACGCAAAAATGATGAAAGAAAGTTAAAAGAAAAAGCTGAAGAGATTATTAATAAAATTCAAAGAGATATTAATGATAATAGGTCATATGAAATAAATAAACAAGAGGATATTAAATGGTGCTTAATAATACATAGGCAAATAAATAATAGAATAGAAATATTAGAAAATTTATCTGATAAACTTCAAGTATATGAAGACGTTGAATACATAAGAAAAAATTTTAATAATTATAAGGAGCTTTTTGGAAATCATGTAAATGATTTAACTTATCTTAAAAAGTCTAAAGTTGATTTTATAAAGTTTACTAGTAACATGGATTATAAATTAGATGTAATAAAAATTAAACTTTATTGTGAGGATTATGATAAAGTGAATAATAAATAGTAGATAAGTGCTGTAAAATTGAAATGTTTTATAGTACTTATTTTATATGGTATTTTCTTAGGGGTATACATATTTGGGTAAAAATTATAGACCATATTTGTTAAAGTGGATTAATGATAATAGATAAAATATATGCTTTAGAGAACTTTTAACACTCTCTAAAGCATTAAGCTTTCCTTAATATAGACTTAGATAATCTACTGCAAATAGTATTAAGTACAGTCTTAATCTCTTCAGATTCCTTAACATAGCTCTGCAAAGACTTAAGTAAAGAGCCATCAAGGTAGAGAAGCTCATAAGTATTAATAAGACTTCCAATAAAGACTAAACCCTCATCATCCTCATATAATCTAAAGTTATATAGATCCATTTTAGGTTCCTCATAGTTAAGAGAGCTTAATAAATTACTTAACTTCTTAACATTATCAGAGGTTATTAAGTTAGATAATCCAACACAAAAAACTCTACATAATTTAATAATTTCAGGATTCTTGAAAATCAAGTCAAGGTTATTTCTATCATCAACATTTTCTAAAGAATTTTCAAATGAAATATTAAGCTTATCACCCTCAAAGCTTAAAGATATTGATGCAAATTGCACTTCTTTTACTAACATAATAATACCCCTATAATATAAGTTTAAATAAAAGAGTACTTCCTATAATGGAAATACTCAGATATGTTTATGTAATTATTTGTTTACTTTTTCTTTAAGTTCTTTACCAGCCTTAAATGCAGGTGCTTTTGATGCAGCGATTTGTATAGCTTCCTTTGTTCTAGGGTTTATACCAGTTCTAGCAGCACGCTCTCTTACTTCAAAGTTACCAAAACCAACTAATGATACCTTATCACCATTAGCTAAAGCTTCTGTAATAGATTCTATAATAGCTTTAAGTGCTAATTCATTGTCCTTTTGAGTTAATTGGTTCTTTTCAGCCATTGATTTAATTAATTCTGATTTATTCATATTTGACACCTCATCATATTGTATATTATTTTCAATAACAATATACCACACATTAACAGTACAAATCAACACAAAACAAACATATGTATCGTAAAAAAATTAACAAATAGATTTGATAGGAATTAAAAGCTTATTATTTGGTGTATTATAATCATATAATTCGGGGTCTTAGATATAGTGTAGACTTAGAGTTAATGATATTTAATATAATATATTAATTAAGTAAAAATTTCAATAAGAATTTATGTTTGCCTACTTTATGTATATTAAAAAATTGGTGTTGAATGAGGTGATTTATTAAGGGAATAATATTGTATAGACGAATATGGAGGGACTAGTTAAATAATATCATTATTGATATAATACACTAGAGGGAAAGAATTTAAAATCAAGAGAGAGGCTTTGCAGGTTGTTGGAAAAAGATACCCAATATGATAAGTGGATCACCAGTAGTTTTAGCTCAACCTTGGGAAGTTGATATGAAAATGGATGAGTTGTTAAATTGGTGGGAGCAATCAGAAAAGAACTTTAAAGCAATAGTAAAGTTTCACAGTGAATTTGAAAAAATTCATCCATTCCAAGATGGTAATGGTAGAGTAGGAAGATTTGTTATGTTAAAGCAATGCATTGAATCACATATAGATTTAGTAGCTATTGATGAAAAATATAATATTGAATATAAAAAAGCTTTAACTGAAAGTCAGCTTAATAATAACTTTCAACCATTAGAGGAAGTTCTAGGGAGATGTCAAAATTTTTTAGAACAAAAAAATGAATTATTAGTAAAGACATTAGAATGCTTAGATAATCTAAGCTAATCTATTAGATCAAAAAGAGAAGGAGAATATATTATGGCATATTTAAATATTCCAAAAGTATTTACTTTTTATAGTGAAGTAGCAATTCCAGACACATTAGACAGCTTTTTATCATCAAAGGAACAAGTAAGCTTTGCAGTAAAAACCTATAGAGATGTAGCCGTATTTACAGATAAAAGAATACTAATATCAGATAAGCAAGGATTAACAGGAAAGAAAACAGAGTACTATTCAATACCATATAAAAGTATAGTTACATATGCAATAGAAACAGCAGGAAGATTTGACCTTGATTCAGAAATTAAACTAGTTTTATCAGGTGGATTAATAGTTGAACTAAATTTTATGAAGGATAAGAACATGAATGAATTATTGATGAAGGTATATAACTTAATTAATAATTATGTTATTGGGTAATTAAAATGAACATAAATAATAAGTGAAATAGCTGTAAGCCAGTTAGATAAGAAAATGTATAATTAATTATCAACTGTGCCTTAATTTATAATAATATCCCTAAGGTTTTTCTTGGGGATATTATTTTTGTTTAAAATTATCTAATTATATACAAAAAGATAAAATGGATATATAATAAAATTATGTAAAAGATTAACAATGGTTTTAGGGGGAGGGTATTTATGAGTAGTTATCAGATTTCATATTGGAGAGCTTGGAACATTGAAGAGGATATCAATAGGGAAGCAAGAGTTGAGGATTATATTATAAGGATTGAGATTAACAATAGACAAACTAATAAAGTGTTTGAAAGGATTATAAACCTTAATAGTAGGGACAAGCTTTTAGGTTTTATAAGATACTACGCTTTACCATCTATAACCTTGTCCATGTTTAATGGTAATAATCATGATGAGTTTACCATAGGAGCGTTTAGTAGGGAAGAGATTTGCTATTTAATAGATAATAAGCTGGAGTATTCAGAGGAATTAAAGATTAAGTGGAAAAGCTTTTATAATAAATTTTATAATTCAATTGATGAAGTTGGGAAGGAAGAGGATTTTTGGGGTAAGGTAACTGAGTTGCTTAAAGAAATTAGTTCAAATTCTCTTGGTGAAGAGGATATTTTATTTAAAATTGAGGGGTATAGGGACTTTAAAGGTGATCTTATAGCATAGAATAATAATTGTTGGGCTGTTGCACTATAATAGGGTGCACAGCCCTATTTTAATAAAGAATTTAGTAAATTTTCATTTAATGTTATAATAAAGTAAATAAGTGATAATAATTAAACTAGAGATAAAAATAAGAGGTATTTATATATGAAGGAAGATAAAGAAACTATGGGAATTTACTATGAGAGAGAAAGATCACTCCATGAAAGAGCTAATATGATTAGTTCTGCTGAGTCTAGGGGAGAGGAAAGAAATTCAATTGAAAATGCAATTAACTTCTTAAAATTAGGAGTTGATATTGAAACAGTAGCAAAAGGTACTGGTCTTTCAATAGAAAAGATAACAGAACTAAATAATAATTTAGAATAGATAGGCTATAAAAGTCTATCTTATTTTTTAATAAATATAGTAAAGAAAAAATCTCTATTATATGGTATCATTTAAGTATATTACACAAAAAGATAACATCACAGTAAATGAAAGGGGAAAAATAAGTGGGGAAAATTAAAATAATAAGCAACCCATACAATAGGGAAATAACCTTCCAAAGCTACAAAAACCAAACACAAAGCTGGGAAGACATAAAAGACAAAAACAAAAATAGCAGACTAATAACAGAAGAAATTGGTAAAAGCTTTTTACCCTTTAAAATAAAAGAAATAATACACATCATAATAGAAGACTACTACACAGGAACAGAAGAAATAGAAATCTACTTTGAAGGAACAGAAGACGAATACAAAGAAGTAGAAATAGTATGCAACAACGAAAAAGTTAAAGATAAAATCATATTAAAAAAATCATCATCACACCAAGAAAACGCAAGAGACATAATAGAGGACATAAAAGAAGCCTTCCATAAAGTACATCCAGTTATAAAAAAAATAATAAGTGATGATAACAAAGTAAATAAAAATCTTAATAAAGTTTCAGAAGCATTAAAGGACATAATCCCAATCTGCGTATTTGGTTTCATATTCAATGAATCATAATAATCTTCTTTATGCTAACAGTGGGTTATATTGTATTGAAAAAGAAAGGTTAAGTAAAGGCTATAATGATAAGATAAATAATGACATTAACCATATGGCTTTAGAGTTGTTAGAAAATCAAATGAAGAGATTAGAGCAAAGTACAGCCCTTGGAATGTGGGATTTTGCAACCTATGTATTAAGTGAGGACCAGAATGTAGCTAATAATGTGGCTCATACCTATCTTGACAGGAAGTACAGGCTCATGGAAAAGTAATACAGTTTATAAAATCCTTAAGGAATCTAAGAAAAAGGGTGTTAAGTTCTTAGTTATTGAACCTACAAAAGGAGAATATAAATCTGTATTTAAGGGTGTTGAGGTTTATGGAACAAACCCTGAAATTACAAGGCTACTTAAAATTAATCCCTTTAGTTTTCCAAAGGGAATTCATGTCCTTGAGCATTTAGATAGATTAGTTGAAATATTTAATG
>JBOFVP010000241.1:0-1452 GCA_051653165.1 Clostridium sp. | reverse complement strand
TAGCATATGTAAACAAGTCAAATGCAAGTAAAGCAGGTATAGATATAACAAAGAATATAGAATTTAACTCACTAAATCCAAACTCAATGTTAGTTCAAGCACATGATGCATGGTTTGGAGTTGCATTCACAAATTCAGCAGATTATGAGCTATTAGCTAAAGAGGGAGATAAGCTTGTAACAGATGGAACTAAGGGGTGGAAGGATTTAACACCAGAAGAGCAAAAATTATTTGAAAGTCTTTATAACTACTGGAAAGCACATGATGCAGCTAAAAACAATCTTTGGGACAAAAAGGCAGCAGGTGCATTTGTTAATGATGAGTTTGTAAGAGAGGGTGGAGCAGCTCTTAGAATTGATGGACCTTGGGCAACTACAGATCTTTCAAATAAAATTGGTGCTGATAATTTAGAAGTAATTCCATTATCTAATATAACAGTTAACGGAAAAGCTCTTTCTCACTGGAAAGGTGGATGGGGACTTGCTGTTAATGCTAGATGCGAAGATAACAAAGCTCAAATGGATTTAGCAACAGACTTCATTAAAGAATTAGTTAACCCTAAGTATGCACAAGATTTATTTAAATCAACAGGTAAAATTTTAGATAATGTAGAACCTTCAGCTTATGATGGAATTGGTGGTATTGATGAAAAGGTTATAAAAGCAACCTATGCATCTTATAAAGAATCAATCAACAGACCATTATTTGAAGAATACGGGAAGGTTTGGGATACATGGCAAAATGCTTTATTATCATGGTCAGGTCAAAAACCATCATCACCAGAAGAAGCATATAAACAAGTAAAAGCATCCTTTGATGCTATGATGGCAACTATTAAGAAGTAGAGAATAAGGGATAGAGAAGAGTTTCTTTAAAATTTTCATTTAAAGAAATCCAGTATGGATATAAGCTTCAACTCTTCTCTATTAACTATTAGTTATTCTCTACTAAAAAAAGGAGAATGTATGAATAGAAAAACTTTTTATATTATCACATCTCTATGTGCAACAATAATATTAGTAAATTCCCTAGAGATTTTTATAAAGGCGAAGGATGTTGGATTATTTGAAGCTTGGGTTAATAAGCCTGACTTAAATATTGATAAAACACAACCAATGGGGGATATTTATTCAATATATATAACAATGTGCCTAAGCACATTCTTTATGAAAATAATTACCCCAATTGCATTAGCAATAAACACCTATATAGCCCTCATCAAAACAGGAGTTACAAAACTATTTGTAGCAATATGGATGGTGCTATTAGTTGGAGCCTTCATATTCACATCACTTGGACAAACAGGTCTATCAGTATTTTTCATTATAAGTGCAATCAGCCACTTAATTCTATTAATTGTATTATCAACTATCTATAAAGAAATAAATAACCAAAGAATAAGAATGATAAGAAATAGGACCCATGAAGTATAGAGGGGGAAAGGGTTTTGTA
>JBOFVP010000240.1:0-8315 GCA_051653165.1 Clostridium sp. | reverse complement strand
TTAGAAATCCTTCAAATGTTTGTTGATTTTAAGGATTCCTTATACAATCTTCCTTTCGAAGATATTTGCAAGCTATTATTATCATTTAATGTTTTTTACAAATATTCTTCTAATGATGATGCACTTACAATAATTATAGATTTAGGAGACTTTGCAGTAAACAAATTCAATGAAAGAGATTACTATGTAGATCATTTAGATTTATGCTCTTTACTAAGCATTTGCCTTATTGAAAGTTACAAACATACAAATATAATGAGCTTCAAAGAAAAGCACGATGAAATAACTAATAAATTATTAACTTTATATGATGAAGAAAAAGGAATATTTAATAAGCTTAAAGATAAAAAAGAAATAAAATACACTTGCTTAGATATAAATTTTTATATCATATCTCTAATAATACACTGTAATAATACAGAAACCGATAGCGAACTTCGTGGGAAGATATCAACATTATATAGACGTTTAATTGTATCTTCAGGCATAATCCCAACTTGGCCAGATGCTCCTAGTATAGACGATAAGAGTAGATATAGAGATTTTTCTATGAAAGCTGATGATTTATTAGATGAAACCTACTTTAAAATGCCGAATATACCTTCTCCTCAGAGTTCAGGTGCAGCACCTGTCTTCTTAAAAAATGTTTCTTACTCTAGAAAAAAAGATAGCTTCCAACCTGGAAAGGCTTCTTTTGAAAGTAATAGTAACATGTTAATTTTCTTTAGTATTATACATTATTTAAAGAATGATGCTTTAAACATCTTTGCTGCACCAAAAGATTTCACAGATTCATTTGAAGATAATGCATTGAGAATTGATAGTTCAGATATTGAAATTATTGAAAATTAGAAGGGGTGATTATTCACCCCTTCTTTCTTTACTGCACTTTATCAAATTTTATATTTCCATTTCCATCAAATTCTATTTTTATAACCTCATTTGATATTGCCACATTTTCCTTATAGAACATTAATGATACTAAGGAAAAGTTGTTGAATAATTCACTCTCGATTTTATTTACATCATAGTTGTTATCAACTAACTTTTGCTTATCCTCTTCATCCATTAGCTCTTTAATTATTTGAGAGAAATCATAGTCCTTGCCAGAAATCATATTTTGAAATAATATAATATGATATTGTTCCCTAACATCTTTTTTAGAAAACTCCAACTCATTAACTAACGTATATCTTATACCTACATTATATTTTTCTTTAACTGTTTTAGCTAAATACTCACATAGTTCCCTATTTTCGTTATTATCTATAGCTATTAAAGTTAGTACCTCTGGCATTTTAATCTGTTGAATATTATTTATCAATACTTTTCTACTTTGTATTTTTTCACCAGCGTTACTCTCATTATTGTAAAATCCATATGAATTCTCTCCGTAATATTCATTACTTTTACAATACTCTGATATTGCACTATTAAGATATTTAAATGCTAATTTTCTCTGATTTAAAGAAAAGCCTTCCTTTGATTTATTTAAATATGCATATACACCCCGTTTAGATGAAGTTGTATATAGTTTCTTTTCTTCTTTCAACCTATTTAAAATATTTTTAGGTGGACTTAATACCACATCTCTCTCTCCAATATCAAAGGCTGCCATTGCTAACTCTGAATTTTCTTCTCTTGTAAATAAAATTTCTTTTAAACTATCATCTCTAGCACTTAATTTTATTTGATTTTTATCAATATAATCAATCTTATATACTCCTGAGTATATTATTTTATTGTAATTTATTCTTATATTTTCCCACAACTCAATATTTTTTCTTAATCTATATTGAGGTTTAGATAATTCCTTTAAAAAATTATCATCCTTTTTATTTAATCTTATTTTAATCCCATTCTCATATTTCTGAATAGCTACTCCTTTTTCAAAGGTTGTACTCCCATTTCTATAATCCTGTGCTCCATATATATTTAATAATGATTCAATATCATCCTTATCTGCATTTTTTATGATATCCTTAATAAAGGAAATATAATCTTCAGGTATTATTCTTTCTCCGTTGCTCCAAATCTTACTTTCATCAAATATAAACTCATACTCTATTCCATCATCACTAACCTTAGTCTCTTTAGCTAAGGATGGGATTATTTTATTACTACTATCAATTTCAACTAACCCTATACTAGTTGCACATATTATATCTTTTTCTCTAGTTGAAAGTTTATTAATATTTTTAATATCATTAGGTATATTATATAATGAAAATCTTATATTATCTGCTTGCTTATTACTTACTTCTTGTTCTTTTTCTACAAAGGTTAATAAAAATAAAACACTAAGTATTGTAGCACTTATTAATATAACTATTTTTTTCAACTATAAAACACCTCCTCATCTATTACGAATTATTGACATTAATTTTATAATTTAATCATATACATAAAATTTTTCTTTTATTTTTTCCTTTTTTTTGATATTCTATGATAGAGTAAAATAATTTTTATATTTTAAAATTTAGGAGGGGCTAATATGACATATCTACAAGTAATCACTATGTCGGTTGGAATATTATTTATGCTGACATTCATGTTTATCGGTATTTGGCTATTTATCATTGCCTTAAAAGCCTATAATCAGCTGTGTTATAAAAATTATATATTAGAAAAAATATATCAAAGAATTTCATTAAATAATACCAATAGCTCAGAAGAAGAACCAGAAGATGAGATAAGTGATTTAAATGAAATATTTGAGGAATAATAATAAGAGGTAATGCATTCTTTGCACTACCTCTCTTTTATTAACTCACAAATTGCATTAAATATAATAACACAATTGATATACTCAATGAAATTATAGAATATACTACTCTCTTTTTTCCAACCTCAAACATCCAGAACCTTATTGCCCATACACTCATTGTTATAGCTAAAGATATTTGAACTGCAGTATATGAGTTAAACATTTGACCAAAATAATAAAATTGATATATTGTCAAAAACGTTCCTATTACTATTAGTCCAGTCAAAGCAACTAGTACCAAACTTGTAATATTAATAAACTTCTTCATATTATTCACCAAGCATTCTTTCAAAATCATCTTCCGATAGAATTTCTACTCCTAATTCTTGAGCCTTAGTTAATTTTGAACCAGCCTCTTCTCCAGCTACAACATAATTAGTCTTCTTACTAACACTACCTGAAACCTTTGCTCCTAAACTCTCTAATTTAGACTTAATTTCATTTCTAGAGTATTTATTCATTGTTCCAGTAACAACCACTGTTTTACCTTCAAATACGCTCTTAATTATTTCCTGTTCCTCATATGTTGGATTTACTCCAAGCTCTAATAATTCATTAATTGTTGAAATAACTAACTCCTCATTAAAGAAATCAAGAACACACTTAGCCACTATATCACCAACATCTGATACTGCAACTAACTCTTCAAAAGATGCATTTTTTAAACCTTCTAAACTTTTGAATCTTTTAACTAAATCCTTAGCTGTTTTTGCACCTACATTTGGAATTCCAAGAGCATATATAAATGCTGGCAACTCACATTCTTTGCTTTTATCAATTGCATTTAACAGATTTTGAGCCTTCTTATCTCCAAACTTATCTAGAGTTAATAGTTCTTCCTTTTTTAACTTATATAAATCTGAAATAGATTTTAAATTCAACTTCTCAAATAACTGTTCTGCCGTCTTTTCTGAAAAACCTTCTATATTCATGGCCTCTCTACCAGCATAATGAACTATACTCTTCACCATTTGAGGTTTACAACTTAAAGTATTTTCACAGAAATAATGTGCTCCATCTAAAACAACATGACTTCCACAAGCAGGGCATAAAGTTGGTGAGATAATTTCCACTGTTCCCTCTAAAGACTCCTCAACTGTCCCCATTATTTCTGGGATAACATCATTAGATCTTCTTACAAACACCTCTGCACCTATTCTTACACCTTTTCTTTTTATGTCATCCATATTATTCAGTGTAGCCCTCTTAACTGTTACTCCAGCCAACTCAACTGGCTCTAATATTGCAGTAGGTCCAACTCTTCCACTTCTACCAACATTCCACTCTACATCAATAAGTTTAGTCGTAGCTTCTTGAGCCTCAAACTTATATGCTATTGCCCACTTTGGGAACTTAACTGTATATCCTAACAATTCTCTTGTTTCAATATCATCAATTGCTATAACTAATCCATCAATATCATAGTTTAAATCGAATCTAATATTCTCTATATATTTAATTTCTTTTTCAACATCTTCTATTGAATAACATTCCCTAATATAATCATCCATAGGAAAACCTTTATCCTTTATAAAAGATAGCATTTCTACATAACTTTCAAATCCATTACCCTCTTTATACCCTACATCATAGAAAAAGGCTGATAGATTTCTCTTAGCAGTTTCTTTTACATTAAGATTTCTTAAAGCTCCAGCTGCACCATTTCTTAAATTTTTTAATGGTACATCTGCTGATGCATTATATTTCTCAAATGCCTCTGTGGTCATTATAGCTTCTCCATGTATTTCAAATACATCTTTACAATCAATTTTTAAAGGAATTGATTTTATTGTTTGAGCTTGAGCTGTTACATCTTCACCAACTGTCCCAGTCCCTCTTGTAGCTGCCGCCACCAATATACCATTTTCATCATATGTTAAATTTAAAGTTAATCCATCAAACTTTTTTGTCACTATATACTTTAAGCTAGGTAAATTATTTTCTTGTACAAACTTTACATTTCTTTTATGCCATTCCTTAAGTTCTTCAATTGTTTGTGCTTTATCCAAACTCCACAACCTTGCTTTATGGGTATACTTATTAAATCCATCTAATACCCTATCCCCAACTCTTAAAGATGGTGAATAAGGTAGTACATATGATTCTTCTTTTTCTAATTTTATTAATTCATCATACTTTTTGTCATATTCTTTATCACTTACAGATGGTTTATCTAAAGCATAATACTCGTAAGCATACTTATTTAATTCTTCAACTAATTCTTCAATTCTTTTTTTATTATCCACAAACTCACCGCCTATATTGTTATAACTAAACTTATTCTACATTAATTCTAGATTTGCTAAAGAAAGCATTAATACCTTTATCCCTTGCTTATCAAAAGCTATAGTTAGCTTTTTATCATTTCCAGATGGAGTTATAGTTACTATTGTTCCAACCCCAAATTTTTCATGACTAACCTTTCTACCTAATGATATCTCATCCATTGTAAAACTTGGCTTTACTTCCTTTTTAGCTTTAACCTGTGATAATGTTTGATTTTTAAAACTCCCACCTCTTAAACCATGTGGGTTACTTCCAAATGATGAATTATTTAATCCATTATTCCCAAAGGTTGCACCTCTTGAAGCAGAACCAGTTCTTGTATTAACATATTCCTTTAACTCTGATTTTATTTCATTTATAAAGTCAGATTGCCCATAAGCAACAGTTTTTCCAAAAACTCTTCTTACTTCAGCAGAAGTCATATAAAGCTCTTCTCTCGCTCTTGTTATACCAACATAACAAAGTCTTCTTGACTCTTCCATTTGATCAGATTTTTCAAGGTCTGTAACACTTGGGAACAATCCATTTTCCATACCAACCATAAATACTACTGGGAACTCTAACCCTTTAGCACTATGTAAAGTCATTAAAACTACATGATCATCCTCTTCTTCTAATTTATCAGTATCCTGAACTAAGCTTACCTTTTCTAAATAAGCCTCCAAAGTTTTATCTTCACTATTTTTTTCAAACTCTACTGCATCAGAAACAAGTTCCTTAAGATTTTCTATTCTACTTTTATCCTCAATCTCTTTTGATTGTTCAAGTTCCTTTAAATATCCAGTATCCCTTAAAATACTTTCTATTAACATTGAAACACTTAAATTCTCTTTAAGTTCCATAAAACTTTCAATTAATTGTGAGAAAACTTCAATCGTACTATGATTTCTAGCTGTAAGATTTGGAATAGTTCTTACCTCTCCAATTGCATCCCATAAATTTAATTCCCACTCTTGAGCAAATTGTTGTAATTTTGATACCGTAGCATCTCCAATACTTCTTTTAGGAACATTTATTATTCTTTTTATACTTATATCATCTTGAGGATTAACTAACACTTTTAAATATGCAAGCATATCCTTAATTTCTTTTCTATCATAGAATCTAGTTCCGCCAACAATCTTGTATGCAATTCCCCTTCTTCTAAAAGCTTCCTCAAATATACGAGACTGTGCATTTGTTCTGTATAGCACTGCAAAATCTTTATTTTTTCTATTATCCTCATCCTTAGCTCTAGTAATTTCTCTTGCTACAAAATCACCTTCATCACTATCTGCATAAGCCCTATATATTTTTACTTTATTCCCAGCTTCCTGCTCAGTTCTTAAAGCTTTTGACTTTCTATTTGAGTTATTTACTATTACAACATTAGCTGCATCTAATATATTCCCTTTAGATCTATAATTTTGCTCTAGCTTAATTACCTTTGCATTAGGATAATCTTTTTCAAAGTCTAATATGTTAGATATATCCGCACCTCTCCAAGCATATATACATTGGTCATCATCACCAACAACACATATATTTTTATTTTTCTGTGCAAGCATTTTTACAAGTTCATATTGTGCTCTATTTGTATCTTGATACTCATCAACCATAATATATTGGAATTTATTTTGATAAAACTCTAATACATCTGGATTTTTTTTAAACAACTCAACAGATTTTGATATTAAGTCATCAAAATCTAATGCATTATTTTCTTTCATTCTTTTTTGATACATAGTATAAACATCTGCTATCTTCTTTTCTCTAAAATGCCCTTCATGCTCTCTCATATAGCTTTCTGGACTTTGAAGGTTATCCTTAGCTCTTCCAATCTTACCTACAATTTCTTGATAAGTAATATCTTTTTCATTTATACCTAAATTTTTAATACATTCATTTATTAATGTTTTTTGGTCTGATGTATCATATATTGTAAAGCTACTTTTATAGCCTAATTTATCAATTTCTCTTCTTAAAATTCTTACACAAGTTGAGTGGAAGGTTGAAATCCACATGCTATCAGCTTTTTCACCAATTAAGCCCTTAACTCTTTCCTGCATTTCCTTTGCAGCCTTATTAGTAAATGTAATAGCCAAAATTTTATATGGAGCAATATTTAAATCCTCTATCATATGAGCCATTCTATAAGTTAAAACTCTTGTTTTACCTGAACCTGCTCCTGCTAAAATAAGCACCTGCCCATTTATTGTAGTTGCACCATCATACTGCTCTTTATTTAGCAAATTTTTTAAATCCATAATTTTGCCTCCCTTCCTTAATTACTAAATTATTATACCATAATTAATACAAAAAGGATTTTAGAAATTAATAAACATTTCCAAAATCCTTAGTTATTTATTTTAATATTGTATCCACTAAATTATCAACATATTCTTTTCTTAATTCCTCTGTGTTTAACTGTGATGGTATTCCTTGAGAGTACAATGAGTTTAACAATTCATTTATTATAGGACCCATTATTCCAGAAAAAATTTGAGTATATTTAAAACCTACTAGTTTCGGATTAACTATACCAGTTTCAATAGATATAAGTATTGAAATTTCCTTTATTATATCCACATTCATATATATTTTTTCCACAATTTTTGGACTATATTTTTTATCTTCATTTACAAGAGATACTATTAACGGAATTATAGCAGGATATTTTAACATATACTCCATTAATCCTAACGCCCATTTTTTTAGTTTTTCTCTTGGCTTACTATTTTCATCACATAACAATGATTCTTGAAGCTCTAATAATATATTTGAAAAATGCTCCTCAATTACTTTAAGTAAATTATTCTTATTACCAAAGTAATAATTAATTGATGCAACATTTACCCCTGCACGTTCAGTAACCTCACGTGTAGTAATCTCTCCATTTTCCATCATTAATTCTATAGCTGCTTTCAAAATTCTATCTTTTGCCTCCATAAAACACCTCTTTGCACTAATTCTTGCATTATTTTAAGTTTTTGCAATTATTTCATCATAATAAACTTAAAAACAATTCATATATTTAATATTTTCTATAGATTAAACTCTTAAGAAAATATCCTATTACAGTTTCTATTTTACCATACTTTAAATATATTTTCCATATTCTGAAAATGTTAACGATTTAATTGATTAAATTTATTTTTATATAATAAAAAACGCAACCCTTGGGGCTAGGTTGCGCTTTAGCAATAAGCAATAAATAAAAAGGGGGCTATTTATCCTTTTATTTATCCTTGCATAGATATTATATTTTATTAACTTTGAAAAT
>JBOFVP010000239.1:0-1301 GCA_051653165.1 Clostridium sp. | reverse complement strand
GTCAAGTATATTTTGGAGGTATAAAGCTTCCACTTGGTATTAGTGCACCTTTTTTATTTGCTTTTGGTATACAGCTTATTGTTTTTTATGTAAGTAATACCTTAAGAGCAAATTTAAAGAAATGGCTTATAGTTGTTTTGATTATGGCAACTTTATGTTCAACCTATTTTTCTTATATTGGAATTTATAATTATATAAATTCGCCAATAAGTTACTTACAGGATAGATATGGACAAATATACGATAGTATTACTGATAAATACAATATAGAGAGAGAAGAACTAAGAAATACAATGAAGGAAAGTATTTTTAATATTACTAATACTTTAAGTTTAAAACATACTGAGGCAATTAAAAGAAATGAAAAAAATAAGGAAATTCAGCAGAAGATTGACAATATAAAGGTGAAAAGTGGAAATATAACAGCTCAAACAGGAGGGATTAAACGACCTAATATTAATGATTATAACGGTGATACTTCAAGATACTATAGTGATATGGCTAAGTATAATGCTACTGTTGCAGGTATGATGAATGATGCAGGTAAGTTAGATTCAGATCTTAAAAATCAACTTTATGAGAATGAGGTTAAAGCAATACTTGGTGGAAAAACTTTAGATGAGTTTAAGAGTGAAATAATAAATGACGAAACAACTAAAATACAGATAGAAAAAAGTATAAATGAAGCCTATATATTAGTTGAACCATCACCTAAGGATATATCATTAGTAGAAAAGGTAGGGATTATTCAAATATATTGTCAAGATTATATTGTTAGTGGAAAGGGTAAAAGTGAAGTTTTTACTAACGTATTAACTAATCTAAATTCAATTTACTCTCAAGTTAATAATAAAGAAAATAGTAATGTATTTCAAAAGCAATTAAATAATTTTATAGTAATGAATGAAAAAGATAAAGTAATAATGAGAGATTTAAGTTCTATTGAAAATGAAGTATATTTAGATAGCTATGGTAAAGAGATGAATGATTCGAGTTTATCAGAGGATGATGGAATGGTTCTATACTCTAAAATGCAAAGCGAGATAAAAAATGGTGCATATATATTAAATGATATAAAGGGTGATAATTATATAGACTTAACTTCAGAAAATTATTTAATTCATAATCTATATGTATTGCCAATACAAAATTTAATAACTAGTAATGATGGAAGACAAATGGCATGGTTTTGTCTCTTATTTGCAGCATTGGTAGATGGATTATCACTAATTTTCGCTTTAACTAATGGTAAAAATAGAACCTCTCTTTTTGCAAAAAGAAACTTTGATGTTGTAGGAAAA
>JBOFVP010000238.1:0-3107 GCA_051653165.1 Clostridium sp. | reverse complement strand
TTTATTTTGTTTATGCTTCTTTAAAATGTTAATCACCTTCTTTTTTATGCTATATAAGCCTTTCTGAATTTGCTCCTCTAACCATCAATTCTAATTCTCTGCTTAACTCCCAATTACATACGTAAGCAATTGCTCTATTTAGGGGTCTCGCCATTTTTGGCTATACCTTGAAATAAATTCTCTATTGCTCTTATAACTTTCCCATGATCCTTCTCAAAATCTTGTGCAATTTGTCTACTGGTTACTACTAATTGACCCTTTAAATTTTCAATTCTAATTAATTCTTTCATTTTTTCTTTTCCTCCTCATTTTTAAACAGCATTTTTTGCGATTGTATTTATTAAAAAAGGCTTACGCCTTTTTATTGCTGATTAGCTTTTACGATATTTACTTTTACCCTATCACCAAATGTTCTAAGTATTATTTGTTCCATACATTCCTCCAGTTCTCTAATATTAGCCTGTCTCTCTTCCTCTGAAATGTCTGGTGGAATAATTGTTACCTCTGGCATAATACCCCCTCCTTTTATCCTTAGTTATTAATATTTCTAATACATTATTTTTATTCCTTATTTTTTACCCTTTTTTTGAGGGCATTTACTTGCTAAAAAATCAACTTCCCTAAGAAGTTGTATTTGTCTATGTAATATTTTGTTTTTGTCCATTTTTACTTTCTACCCACATTTCTACTATTTTTATTTTGTCTAGTTTATAAAATTTTGAAAGTCTGGTTGCAATATTATCAGTTAGATTTACCTTCCCAGCTTCAACATCATTTAAATGTTTTGAAGAAATTCCAGTTTTATCAACTACAAACTTTCTTTGAAATCCTTGATTGTTTCTATATTCTCTTAAATTCATTTGTTTATCACCTCGTATATATTCTCCCTTATTTCAAGGGCATTGTAAAGTTTTATAATAGTTTATTTAATTAAATTATCTATCTAATGCTTTAAAATCCTCTCTATTTGTCGAACGCCCTCAATATAAGGGCGTTTTTGTTTGTCGCTTTCTCTTGAAATGAGGGAATATTATTAATATAATATTTATAAGAGGTGAATATTATGAATTCTTTTGGAACTAGATTAAAAAAATATAGAGAAGACCTATCAACCCAAAGAGGTCAAAAAGTTGGTCAAATTGCACTAGCTAAAGAATTAGGTGTTGCTAAAGGTTATATAGGGGATCTTGAAATAAACTCAAGAAAGCCAAGTAAGAATTTACTTATAAAATTAGTTGAGCATAGTGGAAAAAGTTTAAATTATTGGATGAATGGAGTTGAAAGTTATGATGCTTCTAACTCTATTGACTTAGTTATTGATTATATGATTGAAAAAGGTGTAATTACAGATACTAATATTAGTAGTGAAGCTTGGGATATTATTAAAGATTCCGTTTTGCTTGAAGTTGAAAGAAAGTTAAGCAGGTGATTAAATGAAAGTTGCTATGTACTTAAGAAAATCTCGTGCAGATGAGGAGCTTGAGAAAACAGTTGGTCAAGGTGAAACTTTATCTAAGCATAGAAAGACATTATTAGCATTTGCTAAGAATAAGAATTTATCTATTATTAATATAAAAGAAGAATTAGTTTCAGGTGATAGTATATTCCATAGACCAAAAATGATTGAATTATTACAGGAAGTTAAAGATGGTATATATGATGGTGTTCTTGTAATGGATATTGATAGACTTGGTCGTGGTGGTATGCAAGACCAAGGATTAATACTTGACACCTTTAAAGAGTCAGGAACTAAGATTATAACGCCTTTAAAAACTTATGACTTAAATAATGAGTTTGACGAAGAAATGACAGAGTTTAAAACATTTTTTAGTAGGCGTGAACTGAAAACAATTAATAGGCGTATGCAATCAGGGCGAGTTAGAAGTGTAGAGGATGGTAATTATATTGCTACAAATCCACCTTTAGGATATGATATATATTTTATAAATAGAAATAGAACCTTAAAAATTAACCCAGAGGAAGCTGAAATTATCAAGCTAATTTTTAAAATGTATTCTACTGGATCTGGTGCTGGTACAATTGCCTCTTATCTTAATAATCTTGGTTATAAAACTAAACTAGGTAATGACTTTGAACAAACTGGTATATTATTTATCTTAAAAAATATGGTGTACATAGGTAAAGTTACATGGAAGAAAAAAGAGATAAAAAAATCAAAGGATTTATCCAAGGTAAAAGATACTAGGACTAGAGATGTAAGTGAATGGATTGTCGCAGAAGGGCGACATGAAAAAATAATCGATGAAGCAACTTTTAATTATGTCCAAAAAAGATTAAAAGAGAAATATCATATTCCATACCAAATTAAAAACGGAGCTGCTAACCCATTAGCTGGTATAGTTATATGTTCTGTATGTGGTGCTAAAATGATATTAAAAAAATATGCAACATCTGAACCACATATTATGTGTAATAAGAAATGTGGTAATAAAAGTTCTAAGTTTAAATATATTGAACAATCTATTTTAAACTCTCTAAAAGATTATTTGAATATGTATAAGACAAGTAATGATTTTATTGAAGACAATGTTAATGATGACATAGTAAAAAAGCAAATAGATTTATTAAACAAACAAAAGACAACTTTAAATAATCAAAAAAATAAATTATTTGATTTTCTTGAACAAGGTATCTATGACAATGAAACCTTTATAGAGAGATCAAATAATTTAAATTCTAGACTATCATTAATTGATAACGAAATAACTGCTTTATCTAAACAATTATCTTTGACTAATGAAAATACTATCGAGAAATTTTATAAAACTGTAGAAGATGTTTTAAGTATTTATAATTACGCTACTATTGAGGATAAAAATTTCTTATTAAAGAAAGTGCTTAGAAGTGTGGAATACACTAAGGATAAGAGTAAAAGTGGAGCAAATTTTTCAATCAAATTATTAATGAGATTATAGTTAAAAAAGTATGGATAACATAAGAGGGGTAATTCATTCCCTTCTTTATCCATACCTATTGGATCTTGAAGATATACTTCACTTTTCTGTTTCTTCTTATTCCTTAATAACATTAATATCTCATTTTCTATACATCTAGATGCATAAGTTGCAAGCCTTGTCCCTTTCGAT
>JBOFVP010000237.1:0-1198 GCA_051653165.1 Clostridium sp. | reverse complement strand
AAAATACTTTCCCCAACCATTTGATTAATTAAATTAACAAGATTAAACCTTTCCTTATTAATCTTAAAATCATGACTAGATAGCTTAGTATATTCAAAAAGTTCATTTACTAATCCCTTTAATCTTAAGCTCTTATTGTAGGCAATGTCTATATACTTTTCCCTTGTTTCTTCATCCACATTACCATTATGTAATATTTCTAAATACCCAACTATTGAGGTTAATGGAGTCTTTAAGTCATGGGAAATGTTTGTTATAAGTTCTACCTTTGTATTTTCTACTCTTTTTTCATTTTCTATTTTTTCTGCAAGCTCAATAGACATGTTGTTTATACTAGTACAAAGATCTGCAAGCTCATCTTCACCCTTTACCTTAATGGTTTTTCCAAAGCCCTCATCCTTAAATTTACTTACTTCCTTAGATATAAACTTAATATATTTTACCTTTCTATTTAAAAGTAATATAAATGTAGTAAGAAAAACACCCACCCCTAAAACTATCATTAAAAATACAATATTAACAGATACAAAGTAATTAGTCCCCACATAGTCAAGCACCTTAGGAAAATAAATAGCACATACAGCAATTATTCCAAATAACACCTGAAAGGTGACTACTAGCGATAATATTAAAACTAAAGTTATATATAAACTTATTTTATTGAAGTTAATATTTCTAATCTTTTTAGTACAAAAAATCCCTACTGTACCTATAAATACAAAAAGGGCAACCCACTGTAAATTCATTATTATGTTAATATCTAATTCTTTTTCAATGATCCCATCTACCTGTTGTAAACCAACTAATATTGCATATCCTTCAGCTATTATAAATTGTGCTAATATAAAGCCTATTAGCACTCCAAGTATAAGGTTATATCTTAGCTTCATCTTTTTTATCATACCTTGTAACCTACACCCCATACTGTTTTTATATACTCAGGATTTTTTGGGTCTTTCTCTATTTTCTGTCTAAGCTTTGTAATATGAACCATTATAGAGGTGTCCCCAACTGCATACTTATTTCTCCATATATTTTCATAGATTTGCTCCACTGTAAACACCATATTTCTATTTTTACACATAAGCTCAAGTATTCTATACTCTGTTGGGGTTAAATTTATCTCTTCACCCTTAATTGTTATCCTATGCATATCTGTATATATAATTAAATCTCCTAGATTTATAGTTGTTTTTTC
>JBOFVP010000236.1:0-1832 GCA_051653165.1 Clostridium sp. | reverse complement strand
CAATATCCAGTGATTTGATTTTATTATGAAATCTTTTATTATATAAATTATTATTTACCATTTTGTAGATATTTATAACATTACTGGTAATTATAATTTTTTTGCAACCTATTTCTATACTCTCTCCACCTTTGGTTGCTTGAATTGCTGATACTTTTTCATTTTCTATTACTAAATTTTCTACTAGAGTTTCCTTGTATATTCTTGCATTCTTAAATTTATTTATATAGTCCTCTAATATGTCTACTAATCTATTCATTCCCCCCTTTACATTAAAAGCTCCTTCCCCGTAAGTTGCTAATAAACTTGCCATTGTAAAGGCAGAGCCATTTGCAGTCACTCCTCCATATCCTGGTCCTAATGCACTCAAATATGCTTTGATTTTGATGTTTTTAAAATATTTATTTAGTAGGTCATTAAATGTCACTTTACCAAACTTTTGAAAATATTTGAATATTATGATATCATTGTTAGTAATTAGAGCTTCCTTAAAGCTTTCAAGTTCACTAAAAAATCTTATAATATTTTCAGTTTCATCTTTGAAAATACTTAATAACTCTCTTTTTAATTCACTTATCTCAAATGGGATATTAAATCTTTCATTATCAATTATCCCCTTTAATGGCCTATTTTGTACAAATAGCTCCGTTGAATATAAGCCTAACTTTGTAAGTATCCTACGGACACATTCCCCATCACCTAGTCCTCCTAGGTGATGTGCTCCTGCTTGCAAAATATGCCCTTTATTATTTAAAGAATATATACATCCTCCAAGTGAGGATTCTTTTTCTATTAAACATACTTCATATCCTTCACTAGCTAAAATTGCTGTAGTTACTATTCCTGAAATTCCTCCACCAATTACTACTATGTCAAAATTACTTTTATCCATCATTTTAATTGATCTCCTTCATCAGCTTACTTATTGACTCCAAAACATTATTTAATGAAATATATATTTTTTTACAATCATCCTCAGTTGAAGTTAATGGAGGAGCTATAATTATGTTAGTTGGTCCATCTGGATATAACATAACTCCCTTTCTCATCAAAAATTTACATACAATATGGGCTACACCCCAATTTGGCATTAACGGAATTGCTACTGGCTCTAATTTTACTCCAATCATTAATCCCTTCCCTTGTACAATGTTAACAAATGAAAATCTCTCCAATCTCTTTAACTCATTTAACAAATAATCTCCAAGAACTTTTGCATTTTCTATTAAATTTTTTTCATCCATCACATCAAGGACTGCACTTGCTGCTGCACATGCCATTGGATGTCCTCCAGCAGTAAATCCATTTGAAAACTCTTTTCCTGAACTTCCATTATCATAAAATACTTCAAAAATTTCTTTAGTAACCATTACTCCACCCATAGGTATATATCCTCCAGAAATCCCTTTAGCCATTGTTATTATTTCTGGCCACACCCTTAAGTGTTCAACAGCAAATAATTTACCTGTTCTTCCAAAACCAGTTGCAACCTCATCACATACCCATAAAATATCGTTATCGTCACATATTTGTCTAAGTCTTACAAAATATTCATTTGGAATTATTGCTACTCCATTTGACAACTGTATAATTTCAGTTATAAAGCCACATATTGTTTCTGGCCCCTCTCTTTTTATAAGATTCTCAACTTCTAAGATGCATTCCCCTATCCACTCATCAACTGAAAGATTATTTGGTTTCACTGAAATATCTGGTGGAGTAACTTGTAAACATCCTTGAACTAACGGATGATAAGCTCTGTTATTGTACTCATTCCCCGCTAGACTTATTGCTGCAAATGTACTTCCATGATAAGATCCCTTAAATGATAT
>JBOFVP010000235.1:0-1592 GCA_051653165.1 Clostridium sp. | reverse complement strand
CTTAACCTTTCGTTTTTTTCTCTTATCCCTAGAGGTCTCACTAATACGTCTTTTAGCTACCATAAATTATCAGCCTTTAAATATGGAATTGCACCATATTTTCCTTGAAGATATCCTTTTTCTATTGCTGCATCTTTTCTTACATTAAAATCATCTAGTGAATATAAATCTGTACTATCATCGTTTTTCTTTTCAGTAAACCAAATTTGATCTCTTCTAAATAAGTCTTGATCTAAAAGATTTGTATCATGAGTAGTAAAAATTAATTGGGCATTATTTTTATTAACAGCTGGATCATGGAATAATTCTACTAAAAATCTTGTTAGTTTTGAATGTAGCCTAAGGTCTAGTTCATCCACAACTAATGTTCCGCTATTTTCCAATATACTTACCCATAAACCTAAAAGCCCATATAGTTTTTGTGTTCCATCTGACTCATCAGATAAATCAAACTCTACAAGATCTTCACAATCATTCATTTTGTGTACAGTACTGACACTAATAAGTTTATTATCATTACTACTTAAAATTTTGTTCATCGCTTCTTCATTAAAGAATTTCAATAGTGGATTATCTTGAGGGTCAATTTCTATCTCTTTTAGTTCAATATTTGAGATTCCACTAATGGCTTGACTTAGAAGGTTTATGACTATATTTTTTACATTTTTATTATCTTTAATAATATCAGTAGTATAATCATGAACTGAACTTTGAGGTTTTACAAAATGGATATCATTAGCTAGCCAGTTATAAGGAATATGTGCTTTTTCATAATTCCAAGCACTTAATGTGGATAGGAATAATTTATTATCTGAATGGAATTTGTCCTTTATTTGAGTTTGCCTTTCTACATCGTTAGTAAATTTATAGTTATTCACATTATCCCTTTCAAATATTATTGTTTGGCGGCTATTTGGATAATAATATAAATACTCCTCAACAACCTCTTTTTCAGTTACAGCGAAACCATATGCATATTTAACATTGTTTACCTTGAAAATAACATCAAAAACACTAGGTGAATTTTTATACTTTCGTTCTAATTTAAAAGGTTCAGTAGGTATTCTCTTACCCTTTTGCATATTATTAGAAATATTTAGCATTGATGCTATAAAGTCTAAGGCCTTTAAGACAGTTGTTTTTCCAGAACCATTTGCTCCATATATAACAGATGTTTTTAATAAATTTATATTTTTAACTGAATCTAATATTAGATTGTCTTCATAGGATTTATCCTTTGAAGCAATCATACTAAACGTTATTTTTTCTTTTATTGAGTAATAGTTTTCTACACTAAATTCTATTAACATTTTTTATCCTCCCAATAATTATACTATATATTATTACACTATAAAGAAATTATATACTTATTTTTGTGATATTTCCACAAAAATATAAAATAAATATTAAGAAATTGAGATTTTAATAATAATATATATATAATTGCTCCTGATTAATACTGAAATAACTTAAGTAGATTGTACTATTCAGGGATAAACATAAATAAAATATAGTATTAGATATTTTTATGAAGAGGTGAACAGGTTTGGGAAAATACATTAGGGACTTTATTGAGTATAGTGGAATATCAA
>JBOFVP010000234.1:0-2298 GCA_051653165.1 Clostridium sp. | reverse complement strand
TGTTTAGAGGTGTAGTATGGAACAGGGACTTAGTTGAGAATAGCCAGTTTATGAAGTTAACTTGTTATGATGCATTAATTAATGTTACTAAGTCTACTACAAGTTATAATCTTAAGAATGTTTCTCCTGAGAGCACTGTTAAGAGAGTTTGCAGTGATTTTGGTATTCCTTATGATTATATAGCTAGTAGCGGTGGTACTACCTATTCAGATGCGGCAATGGGAAAAGGTTGTTACGATATCATAATGACTGGATATACTGAGGCAAGTAAAAAGACTGGCAAGAAATATATGCCGATTATGCTTAAGGGGAGACTTAACATAATAGAGAAAGGCATAGTAAGAGTTCCTTATGAATTAAGCAGTGATATTAATGTAATGAATACTCAGCATAGTGAGAGTTTAGATTCTATGATTAATAAAGTAATCATTTATGATGAAGCAGGTAATATCGTAGATTCTGTTTCTAACCAAGGTTGGATAAATGCTTATGGCTTATTGCAAGGAGCAATTCAGTTTGATAAGGAAAAAGATAATAAGGTTTTAGCTAAAAAAGAGTTAAAGGACATGGAGAGAAAAGTTCAAGTTCAAGCACTAGGGATAATTCAAGCTATTACAGGGCATGCAGTTATGCTTAAATCTACGCATACGAAGGCTGTAGGGCTATTCTATATAGATACAGATACCCATTCATGGAAGAATGGTTCCTATGAGATGACATTGACTTTGAACTTCCAAAATCTAATGGACGAAAAAGAAGTTAATGAAGATAGCAATTCTGGATCAGGAGAAAATGGAAGTGGAGATAAAGATGATTCTTCTAGTTCAAAATCACCTGATTGGTGGAGCCAAAATTGGGATGAATCACACACACATGGTTCTGATAAATATGATTTTGCAGGACAAAGCAATAAGTAGGAGGTA
The DNA here is from genome assembly GCA_051653165.1 of Clostridium sp. Taxonomy (GTDB): domain Bacteria; phylum Bacillota; class Clostridia; order Clostridiales; family Clostridiaceae; genus Clostridium. Next base: position 1,375 of record JBOFVP010000234.1, on the reverse strand, counting down.
GCTGATGAATAACTTAGATAATCCGTATAGTGGGATAATTAACATAATGAGAGAACAGGGCGCAAAGAATAATGCTCCTAATCTTATGCTAGGTAAAGTAGTTAGCACTTCACCTTTGCTGATCCAAGTAGGAGACATTCAATTAGATAAGGATAATCTTTATGTGGCAGATTATCTTATGCCTAATTACAAGAGAAATTTAAAAACTAGTTTTAACTTAAATCTTGTTATTGATGGTGACACTTCTGATGTTACGCTACAGAGCGTTTCCATTGGAGATCAGGAGCATCAATTTGGAACACATAATCATGGTAGCCATAAGCATTCATTTAGTAAAAGCATTAATAAAACAATAGAGATTAATAATGCAGCTTATTTTACTGATAGTGGATTACGTGCAGGAGATATGGTTGCAATTCAACAAGTGCAAGGTACAAATATGTTTATTGTATATTGCAAAGTAGTATAGGAGGTATGGAATATGCCATTTCCGTTTATAGATATAGAACCTATTACAGAGCAACAGAAGGAAGTATGGGAGCCATTTAGAGAGTTCGAATGGGATTTTACTACTAATAAGTATGTTATCCGTAATGGGCAAATTAATACTCTTGAAGGTAAAGAAGCATTAAAGATTTGGATATATAAATGTATATCTACAGTAAGGGGCAGATATGATGCCTATACTTGGGATTACGGTACGGATCTAGAAAGTTTAATTAGTGCTGGCTTACCAAGGGAAGTAATTAAATCAGAAACAAAGAGAATGATTAAGGAAGCTTTACTTATAAATAAACACATCATAGATTGTTATGATTTTGTGATTGATTTTACAGACGATAAGATGAAAGTTAATTTTACAGCAAATACAGTTTACGGTGAGATAGAGATTAGGAGGTAGTTGAATGTACGAAAATATGACCGATTACAATATAAGAAAAGAAATGCTTGATAAGGTTGCAGCTCCTGTAAGTAAAACAGAGGGTACATTGATATATGATGCTCTTAGTCCAGTAGCTAATGAATTTGCTAAGCAATATATGGAACTTGACTCTATGCTTTTAAAGAGCTTTATACAAAGTACTTATGAAGATTGGCTTGATAAAAAGGCTTCTGAATTTGGAGTATATAGAAAACAGCCAACAAAAGCTATAGGAAAGTTAAAGATAACTGGTCTTGCTAATAAAGTTATAAGCAAAGGGCTAATAGCAAGTACAGTGGATAAAAAGCAATTTATCACAACAGAAACAATAAGATTAAATGCTCAAGGCGAAGGTACTTCTAAAATAGAAGCTTATGAAGCAGGACTTGATTATAATGTTGAAGCTAATACAATTACTGAAATTGTAACAGTAGTAAATGGAGTTATTAGTGT
>JBOFVP010000233.1:0-55734 GCA_051653165.1 Clostridium sp. | reverse complement strand
AGGATGCTTTTGAACCAAGCTTACCACTATCTGTGGTATTTCATATAGATTATAGAAAAGCTCCATTAGTTATTCAAAGATTTGGAGATTTAAAAATGTTAGTGGATCAGACTTTAGATCCAATGATTTCAGCTTACTTCAAGAATATTGGACAAACTAAAACCTTAATTGAACTTATACAACAAAGAAATGAAATACAGGCTTTAAGTTCAGAGCAAATGAAGGGGAAATTTGATCATTATAATTTAGAATTAGAAGAAGTTTTAATAGGAACACCAGGAAGTTCTAAAGCGGATTCCAATATAGAAACTATTCTTACACAACTTAGAAGTAGACAAATTGCAAGAGAACAATTAGATACTTATGAAACTCAACAAAAAGCAGCTGAGAAGGAGAAGGAACTTAGAGAAGCAGAGGCAATAGCAAAGCAACAAACAACCTTAACTGAATCAGATATTAATATTAAAATTCAAGAAAACCAAGGTAAGGCTGAGCTTATGAAGGCTAAGCAGGATGCAGAAAAAATTCAAAATTTATCAGAAGCTGAAGCGTATAAAATTAAGAAGCAATCAGAAGCTGAGGCTTATAGAATTAAGGTTACAGCAGAGGCTGATGCAGATAAAGAGGCTAGAGTTGGTATATCAAAGGCTATTGCAGCTAAAGAACAGGTAAATGCATATGGTGGACCTCAATATAAGGTTGTTAGTGATGTAATGACATCCTTCACAAATGCTGTTAAGGAGGGTAAAATTGATATCGTACCTAAGACTGTTGTTAATGCAGGTGGCTCTGAAGGCGGAAGTAATGCATTTGAATCACTTATAATGTTGTTGTTAAGTGATAAGCTTACAGCAAATGATAGTAATATTGATATGGACGAAAGTATTGATATTAAGAAGATTAAGGAAGAGATATTAGAACAAATTTCAATAAAAAATAAAGAGGTAAAGAGCGAAGAGCAATAGTTAGGGGTTATTAAAGCTTATATATTGAATATAGATTTATTTACAACTAAAATCAATTATGATATGCTATATATAAACTAATAAAAAGGCTATGAAAAGAAGAGTAGTTATATTTGAAGTTCAAAGAGAGTCTGTATTTTGCTGGGAACAGATAACTTTTATATAATGAAGCAAGGCTTGGAGCTGCATACGGATTACTATTTTAGTATGATGCTATGACGTTTGTTCACGTTACAGAACCGGAGTAATAAGATTTACTCAATGAGGCTTTTATGGCGACATAAGAGTGAATTAGGGTGGTACCGCGATATATAGTCGCCCCTTGGAATATTATATATTTCGAGGGGTGTTTTTTATGATTTCAAAAAGACTTATGAAGGATGAAAGGCCTGTTTTCCCAAAAAGAGCTGTAGTAACAGCAGGGATGCCTTACGGTAATAAAAATCTTCACTTTGGCCATGTTGGGGGTATGTTTGTACACGCTGACATATACGCAAGATTTTTAAGAGATAGAATTGGTAAAGAAAATGTAATTTTTGTTTCAGGAACAGATTGTTATGGATCACCAATATTAGAAAGTTACAGAAAACTAAAAGAAGAAGGTTTTACTGGAACTATAGAAGAGTATGTAGAGAAAAATCATACAAGTCAAAAGAATACATTAGAATCTTATGAAATAAGCTTAAATCTTTTTGGGGCTTCAGCTTTAGGAAGAAGTGGAGAAATACATCAAGAGGTTTCTAATTGGTTATTTGATGAGTTATATGAAAAAGGATACATAAAAAAATATTCTACACCACAATTCTATGATGAAGAATTAGATGTATTCTTAAATGGACGTCAAGTAGTTGGTAAATGTCCAATTCCTGGGTGTACATCAGAAAAGGCATATGCAGATGAGTGTTCATTAGGTCATCAATATATGCCAAGTGAGCTTATTAAGCCCGTATCTGTTTTATCTGGAAAAGCACCAGCGTTTAGAGATGTTACAAACTGGTACTTTGTTTTAGATGAATGTATTGATGAATTAAAGGAAAGATTAGATGTATTAAAAAGAGGAAGTAATACTAGAAAATATCAACTTAATATAATAGATGAGTTTTTAAGTAGACCAATGGTTCATGTTCCAAGAAAATATTTTGAAAATTTAGAGGAACTTGAAGCTAAATTACCAAAGCATACAACAATTGATGATGAAAAGAAGAAGTCTGTTACTTTTGAGTTTGAAAATCTTGATCTTAGAGATGAAGCGAGAAAGACTTTAGAAAAGTTAGGAATATTCTACACTGCTGGTAAGACATTAGTACCATTTAGATTATCAGGTAATGTTGAGTGGGGAGTAAAGGTTCCAGAAAAGGATGGATTAAAGGATTTAACTTTCTGGGTGTGGCCTGAATCATTATGGGCTCCAATATCATTTACAAAAGCATATCTTGAGTCAACTGGAAAAAATCAAGATGAGTGGAAGAAATGGTGGGGAGATGAGGAAGCTCTAGTATATCAATTTATAGGTGAAGATAATATTTACTTCTATTCAATAGCTGAAATGGGAATGTTTAATGCATTAGGTAAGGGAGATAGTAATCTTCAAATGCCACATGTTATTCCAAATAGACATATATTATTTATGGATACTAAGGCAAGTAGTAGCTCAGAAATTAAGCCTCCAATGGCAGATGAACTATTAAACTACTATACAGCAGAGCAACTTAGAATGCACTTTATGGGACTTGGTCTTTCAAATAAGAGTACTGGATTTAAACCACAAGTATTTATGAAGGAAGAGGATAAGGTTGGAGTTGATATGGTTTTAAAGGATGGAAATCTTTTAACTAACGTATACAATAGATTAATACGTTCTTGCTTCTATACTGCTCAAAATTACTTCGAAGGTAAGATTCCATCAGGAGAAGTAAGTGATAAGATTAAAACTTTAGTTGAAAATAAAACAACTGAATATGAAAAGCATATGTACAATCATGACTTCCATAGAATTGCTTATGTAATGGATGAGTTTATAAGAGAAGTTAATAAATATTGGGCAGCACAAAGTAGAATAGCTGACAAGGATAATGATATTGAGTTAAGAAAACAAACATTAATTGACGCTTTCTATGCGTGTAAGGTAGTTGCAATATTACTTCACCCAATAGCACCAACAGGATGTGAAATGTTTGCTGATTACTTAAATATTGGAGAGAATTTATGGAACTGGGATAATATATTTGCTCCACTTGATAGCTATGTTGGAGATTTATCTACTCATGAAATGAAATTCTTAGAGCCAAGAGTTGATTTCTTCTCAAAGCATGAAAGTCAATTTATACAAGAATAAATAAAGAAGAAGCATCAAAATTTTTGATGCTTCTTTCTGGTAGAATATGAATTTAAAGCTTAACGGCCACTATTAAATTTCTATTGATTGATTGGTCCACTCTATGTAAGTAATTATTAAAAGGTGATTCATTTAATACTTTAAATCCAAATCTTTCTAAAACTACTGAAACATCATCATACTTCATTGTAAACTCATTAAATGAGATAACTATACTTCCACTAACCTTAAGAACTTCCTTCCATGCTGGAATTGCTTCTTCTAAAAGTCCTAATGGGCTTCTTGTCATTTTATCATCTTTATCATTCTTACTTCCATGTTGAACACCATAAGGTAAGTCAGATATTATAATATCGCATGACTTTTTCTTTATAAGGATATCAGATTTTCTAGTATCAGCATTTAATAATTGGAAGGTTTGAACCTTATCCTCATTAAAATCCTTTTTATTGGCTGCTGCACTTAAGGTAAATACATTGGCTAATTTCTTTCCATTAGAATCAGATTGCTTTGATTTTAAAGCTTTATGTTTGTATCTTCCTTCTTTTAAAAATCTAACAATATATGTTTGTATTTCTTGAGCCCATTGTTCATTAATCTCTACACCAACAACGTTAAAGCCTCTAATAAAACCTTCATATAAAGTAGTTCCCTTTCCACACATTGGATCAAATAAAGTAATTTCTTTGCTATTAGTTTTACATGCACTTAGGGCAAGATTAACCATAAGTCTTGTAAATTGTTCATTTGTTTTACCAGTATACTTAAGTATTTGAACCATACTTTCAGGGAATACATGAAAATCTGGAACCATAATTGGTCTTAAAAGATTACCTTGAACTATTTCAAATATAGCGTAATAAATTGAAGAGAATCCAATTGTTTTAAAATCATCTTCAGTAAGTTCTCTATTTGTTGTAAAGCATATTGAAGCCGGAAGTCCTAAGTTTTCCTCATCAATATAGCTTATCCCCATATTATTTGAAATTGAAATTGCTTCTAGTTCTGAAAGTGCAATTTTAAGAGCAGTATCAAAATAAATACGATTATGACCAGGATTAGCTAGAATCGCATATTTATTCATATAAAAAACCTCATTTCATACTATTATAATTAATAACAAAGTTATATTAACATTTATGTACTTATGTTGCAATATTGTTTTTTTACCTTGGTATATTGTAGATATATTAACTTTACCACTATATAGAAAATTTTGTTGACAACTTTGAAAGAATCTGTATATAAAGTGTGTATAGAGTTTATATACAGTTTGAAAAATATATATACAGTAAGGAGAGAGAATGAATATAATAATATCAAATTCTTCTTCTGTTCCACTATATGAACAAATAGAAGAAGCTATAAAAAATGAAATTTTAAAAGGAAATCTTAAAACAGGAGAAGCTATACCATCAATAAGAATGTTAGCTAAAGAGTTAAAGGTTAGCATAATAACAACTAAAAGGGCATTTGAAGAATTAGAAAAGGATGGGTTTTTAGAAACTAAAGCAGGAAAGGGTACATTTGTATCATCAAGTAACAAGGAAAGATTAAGGGAAATAGCACTATATGAAATAGAAGATAAACTAGGTGAAGCAATAGATAGTGCAAAGGCAATTGGATTAACTTTAGATGAATGTCTAGAAATTATGAAGAGTATTTATGAGGAGGAATAATAATGAACACTGTGGTATTTGAGGATGTAAAAAAAGTATATAATAGATTTCAGTTAAAAATACCTAAATTAGAAATTAAGAAGGGTTATATTACAGGTTTTATTGGACCAAATGGGTCGGGAAAAACAACTACTATTAAATTAATAATGAATATGATAAAAAAGGATAATGGAAGGGTAGAAGTTTTTGGTCAAGATTCAGTAAAGTCAGAAATGAAAATAAAAGAAGAAATAGGTTATGTAGGAGATATACCTGGATTTATAGAAGAAAATACTCTTAGGGATATAAAGAGTTATGTAAAAATATTTTATAATAATTGGGATGATGTGTTATATAACACATTAATAAGTAGATTTAAGTTAAATGAAAAAAGTAGGTTTGACCAATTATCAAAGGGGATGAGAAAGCAATTTGAGTTAGCGTTAGCATTGGCGCATCATCCAAAATTTTTAATAATGGATGAACCTACAGCAAATCTAGATCCATTAGTTAGAAATGAGTTTTTAGAAATATTATTGGATTATATACAGAATGAGGAGTGTACAATTTTCTACTCATCTCATATAACAACAGATTTAGAGAAGGCTTGTGATTATATATATTTTATATATGATGGAGAAATAATTCTTCATGGCGAAAAGGATGAAATAATATCAAGTCATATAATTGTCAAGGGAAAGAAAGAGTTACTTATGTTTGGTGGAGTTATAATTCCATTGTTAACTTATGGATTGTCATATCTTATATGTTCATCAGCATTAAATAATAAGGATATATAAATTTTATTGTAAGTATATAATTACTTTTAAAATATATCATTTTGGGGTAGAATAATAATAATACCTTAGGGTGGTATATTTTTCTTTTTATAATAATTTATTATAAAAATGTTGTATCGGGGAGGATAGTAATGGATGATTCAAATCTTAAAAGAAAAAAGGATATAAAAAATAGATTAAGTAGAATAGAGGGGCAAGTTAAGGGCATTCAAGGAATGGTTGATAAAAATTGTTGTTGTTCAGATGTGTTAATTCAAGTTGCAGCAATAAGATCAGCTATAAATAAAGTTGGAGCTTTAATGATAGAGGATTATGCAAATAATTGTATAGGAATTGAAGAGGGAAGTGTTCAGGATGAAAACTTTAAAAATTTGATTAAAGTTATTAATACTTTTGTAAAATAGTAAAGTTGTTTAATAAATAGACATATATATTAATATGAATATAAATCTAAAGGAGAAAACATATGAATTACATACTTTTAGTAATAGGATTTGTGCTTTTAATAAAGGGAGCAGACATTTTTGTAGATGGAGCAGCAGCAGTTGCGAAAAAGTTTGGGATACCTTCAGTAATTGTAGGGTTAACAATAGTATCATTAGGAACAAGTGCACCAGAACTTGCAGTTTCTTTGATTTCATCTTTTCAAGGAAGTAATGAAATAGCTGTAGGGAATGTATTAGGTTCAAATATATTCAACTCACTTATGGTTTTAGGAGTTACAGCAATGGTTACTCCATTAATCATAAAGAAAAATTTAATAAGAAGAGATTTCTTAATTAATATTGTTGTGGCAGCGTTATTATTTTTCTTTATAGCACCATTTGGAGCAGCAACAGGATTACTTTCAAGAACAGAGGGGCTAATATTACTAGCTCTTTGTATAATCTATACAGTAGTATTGATTATGTCTGCAAGAAATACAGAGGTTGAAGTTGCAACAGAGGATGATGAAGATTTAAAGAACTTTAATATGATTGCTAAACTTGTAATGATTTTAGTTGGAGCAGCTAGTATTGTTATAGGTGGTAAGGTTGTTGTTGATTCTGCAACAAACATAGCACTTTCTATTGGAATGAGTGAAAAACTTGTTGGACTTACCATAGTTGCAGTAGGAACTTCACTTCCTGAGTTAGTAACATCTGTAGTTGCTGCAAAAAAGGGAGAAACAGAAATTGCTATTGGAAATGTGTTAGGTTCAAATATATTTAATATTTTATTAATACTAGGAGCTTCATCAGCTATTATGCCAATAACTGTTGCTGCAAACTTAAGTATTGATGTATTGTTCTTAATTGCACTTAGCTTTATTATAGGAATAATGGTATTCATAAATAAAAAAGAAGAAGTTAAAAAGTTAAGTAGATTTGAAGGAATAGCACTAGTGTTGATGTATTGTGGATATTTAGCATATATTATTATTAGAGGATAAAAATAAATAAAAGGAGGAGTGGGAGTTTGGATAAAAAGAAGGAAATGCATTATTTTAAATGGGCAATTGCCTTTGTTGTTGTATCTTATTTAATAATTAAGGTAATGGATTCATATCCATTGATTTTTACTGGGGTTGGAAAAGTAATGGCTATGCTTAGTCCATTTATTATGGCATTTGTTATTGCTTATATGGTAAATCCAATTGTGATGTATTTTGAAAATAAACTTGGTTTTAAAAGGGGGTTAAGTATTTTTGGAGCTTATTTAGTAATAATACTATTATTAGCTTTAGCAATTTTCTTTATAGCTCCAATATTTATTGATAGTATTAAAGAGCTTATTAAGGATGTTCCAACATATGTAACTATGGCAAATGATTGGATAATGGAGCAGGATTTTACCTTTGATTTTATTACTCAAGAGAAGTTAAATGAAGCAGTGGATAAGTTAATAAAAGCTGTGCCAACCTTTCTAGGAGCTGTTGGAGGATCCATTACAACAATTTTAAGTACTACAGTTGCTGTTATAAGCAAGGCAGCTAACTTTTTTATTGCAATTGTTGTAAGTTGCTTTATACTAATAGAAAAAGAAAAATTCTTAAGTTATTCAAAAAAAATTACTTATCTAATATTTAAACCTAAATTTGCACCAAAAATTCTTGAGATAACTCATGTTTTAAATGCAAATATAGGAAAATATTTAGTTGGAAAATTTGTTGATTCAATCTTTGTTGGTATTTGTGCAATTATTGGACTATTGTTAGTTGGATCTAAGTATGCGGTACTACTTGGTACAGTGTTTGGAATAGCTAATATGATACCATATTTTGGACCAATTATAACAACAGCGGTTGCAGTATTTATTAATTTATTTACAAGTCCAATGAAGGCTTTAATAACATTAGTTGTATTATTAATTATTCAGCAGATTGAAAACTTAATTTTAGACCCTAAGATTGTAGGAAAGTCTTTAGGACTAAGTCCTTTCTTTACTTTTTTGGCTGTAAGTGTTGGAGGAAATCTCTTTGGAATACCAGGAATGATTTTAGCAGCTCCAGTTATGGCAATAATTAAATATAATGTAACTAAAAATATTAATAAAGAATATTATAAATTAGAAAAAAAGATGAATGAGGTTAAAGAGTAGAATCTTTAATTGACTGGAGGAGTATAGGGTGAAGATATTAGTGACAAATGATGATGGAATACATGCAAGAGGGATTCAGGTTTTAGCGAAAGAACTTTTAAAAGACCATGAAGTAATAGTTGTTGCTCCAAAGGAGCAAAAGAGTGCATCAAGTCATTCTATTTCAATTCATAATCCATTAAGAGTTAGAGAAGAAAAGATAGAAGGTTTAGATTGTAAGTGTTATAGTGTTTTAGGTACTCCTGCTGATTGTACGCAAATTGGAATATCATTTTTAGGTGATGGAATAGATTATGTAATATCAGGGATTAATAAAGGATATAATACAGGAACGGATGTGCTTTATTCAGGGACAGTCTCAGCTGCTGTTGAGGGAGCTATATATGACATTCCATCAATGGCAGTAAGCTTAGAGGTTGATATGAATAGAGATGATGAGGATTATACTGTTGCAGCTAAATATGTAACAAAGGTTTTAAATATTGCAAAGGAAAAGTATTTAAAAGAAAATGTAGTTCTAAATCTTAATATTCCAAAGTGTGAAGAGTGTGATATAAAGGGAATTAAAATTTGTAGAATTGGTAAGTCAACATACAAACAAGAATATACCTTAATAGAAAATGGTGATGATATGGTGTACTCTTTAAAAGGAGTAAGAAATAATAAGATTGAAGAGGATAGTGATATGTATTACTTATCACAAGGGTATGTTACATTAACACCATTGCATTACGATTTAACTAGTTTTTCTATTATGAAGGAAGTTCAAGAGATTTTTGAATAATATAAATATATTTTAAAGGTAAAGGAGAGTTGCGGTTTGCATACTCTCCTTTACTTGTATTGAGAGAAGTATTTAGCTAATTTTTATTTGAGTTAAAAACCTGAGTGGGGGTTCTACCATCAATTGAGTATATATCTGTTGATGTAGTTGAAGCGGGTTGAGAATATCCCCCTATAACATTATCATTAAAGACAAAGACTGATATTTTGGTACTTTGACTTTCATTAGATTTTAATTTATCTAATGGATGATTTTTAACTGTAAATGAATATTCTCCAATTTCTTTATCTAAATAATCATTAATATTAAAGGATTGGAGTTCCCATATTAGTGTAGTTTCATATTCGTTAACATTTTCTTTTGAAATTGAGTGAGCTATGGTTTTATTGTAATTAATAACATCATAACCAAGACCTTCTAAATAGTTTGAAGAAGTTCCTACTTCTTGCTCTACTGTTAAAGTATCTTTTTTTTCTTCTTCTTCAAGAGTTGATAAGGAAGAAGAACACCCAACAAAAATCATAAAAGTAAATAGCACACCTATAAGTAATATTTTTTTCATATTTCATACCTTCCAACAAATTCATTTGTTAGTAGTATGGATTGATTTGGAATAAAATATACATATTTTTTCAATTAAACCTTTACAAAAAAGTTTAGTTTTCATTAGAAGTTTCTAAAGTGCATGTGAATTCAGGAAAAGCATCATTAGAAAGCTCTAAATATTCCTTTAAATTTATTCCATATTGGTTCAAAATATTTTCAGCTTCTTCAGCATTGTGCAGATTTCTAGATGAAAGACACACTATTAATCACTCCTTATATTTATTTTAGATATATATATGTTTGGGAAATTATAAAATTACAATAACATATATAATAATTATCAATTTAATATATAGGCCAAAATAGGATTTGAAGAGCCTATATATAATAGTATTACCAAAATTAAAAAACAATACTACTTATATAATAATTTTGGGAAATTAAAATTTTGTTTAAATGAAATATTTACAGTATGATTAGTATTTGCCATAACTGAGAATAATAAATAAGGGTGATTTTAATGATTAATATGAAACAAATGATTAAAGAAATAACTGAGTCATTTAATGATGAAAAGATTTTTTTCAATAAATTAACTGAGGAGTTTACTGTAATAGATGAATATTATTTATGTATTGCAGAAGGAAGGGCTGCAAAGAAATTAATACTTCCTTGGCAAAAGGAAATTGTTAACCAAGGAATAGTAATAATAGAAAGTCCAAAGGATTATATAGAATGTCCATCTAAAAAGGATATTAATGAAAATGAATTGATGTATAGATTTATAAGTGAAAAACTATTTGATGAGGAGAAAAATGATATTTTACAAATAATAGAAGGTAGAAATACTTTAAGTAGATTTAAAAGTGCCATAGAAGGTATGTATTATGAAAGTTTATGGGATATCTTTATATATGAAGAAATAGAAAAGCTTTGTAAGGGTTGGTGCTTTAAAAATAATATAAGTTATTATTAAACTCTTAAAAAGACAATTAAAACATTGAGTTCTATGAAAATATATGGTAGAATAGGGATAAGGAAGGAGGAGTAGGGATGAATATAGATTATTCGCTGTTTTTTTATGTAACAATAATATTACCAATAATTTTAACATTATCCATGCTTTTAGTTACTTCTTTAATAAATAAAAGTCAACTAAAAAAGAAGGTTGTTTATTTTAAAGATAAAATAAATATAAAATTTTTTAGTAGTCTTGAAAAAGAGGATTATAATTCCTTTCAGAAGTATGAGATATGGCATTTCACTGAACATATAGGGTTTTCCATCTAAAGTTAAATTATAATTTTAGGAGGATGGAAAATGGAAGGATTAATAAATATTTTTTATGGATTTACAGGTGATTTAGGAGTTAGTATTATAGGGGTAACAGTTTTAGTTAAGCTGATATTATTGCCTCTATCAATAAATGGAAAGAAAAGTGGATTAATACAAAAGGAATTATCTCAAAAAATGGATGATGTTAAAAGAAGGTTTAAAAAGAATAAAAGTAGAATGGAAAAAGAACTTCAAGCACTTCAAAAAGAAAGTGTTCAAAGTATGAAGGGATGTTTATTACAATTTATTCAAATACCAATAATTTCATTTATGTATATGGGTGTATCTAACATTCAAATAGAGGCAGCTACTGCATTAATACCATGGGTTAAGAGCATTAAGCTTTCAGATCAATTTTTCATAATTCCAATAATATATGTTGTGGTATCTCTTTTGCCGGCATTAATATCTAAGGTAAGGGGAGAAGAGAGCGCAATAAATCCAGCAATGAATATTGTAATGTGTATATTGAGTTTAGTAATTACAATAAAGGCACCTATTGGACTTGGAATATATTTTATAACATCAAGTCTATTCTCTTTAATAGAGGGAGAGGTCTTTAATTTTATTTATAATAGAAAATTAAAAGTTATAACTAAATAGGTTTAAATTAATTCCCCATAGAACAAAATAAAGTTCTATGGGGAATTTTAAGTATTATATGAATTTGACCCTTAGTGAGATTATTTAAGTTCATAATCTATATATAATAGGACAAAATAAAAAAATAAGAACTTAAAATAAACTTAATTTAAGGAGGACATATGAAGAAAATAATATTAGGTGCACTATCATTCGTATTAGCTTTATCAGTTGTTGCTAATGGAGCAGTTTTGGATACTCCAAATACTATTGAAAAGGAATCAAAAACTCAGGAGGAAAAACAAGAGAGGCAATATGTTATATGTATTGACCCAGGTCATCAAAAGAGAGGAGATAATAGATTAGAGCAAGGAAGTCCTTCAGGTGGTGGGCAAAAGGCTAGAGTAAGTTCTGGAACTGCTGGAGTAGCCACTAAAAATCCAGAGTATGTAATAAATCTTCAGGCTTCAATGATTTTAAAAGAAATATTAGAAAAGCGTGGTTATAAGGTTGTAATGACAAGAGAAACCCATGATATAAACATATCCAATGCAGAAAGAGCTAGAATGGGAAATGATTGTATGGCTGATATGGTTGTAAGAATACATTGTGATGGGTTAAATGATTCAAGCAAGAGTGGGGCCACTGTTATTATACCAAGTGCAAAATGTAAAGACACTAAACCAATATTTGATAATTCAAAGAAGTATGGTGAATTACTAAGAAATGAACTTAAGAAAAGTGGGGTAAAGGTTAATGGAGTTTTTGAAAGGGGAGATATGACAGGGTTTAACTGGTCTAAAGTCCCTGTAGTTATTTTAGAAATGGGATTTATGAGTAACTATAATGAAGACAGAATGCTAGCGGATGAAAATTATCAAAGAAAATTAATGGTTGGAGTAGCAGGTGCCTTAGATAATTATTGTAAGGATAAAAAATAAATTTAAAATGTTTACATTATGGGTTGACAAGCAAATACATAAATTGGTAAAATTATGTTAGATGTGTTAAAACTTAATTATCCAATGAATTATTTTATTTCCTTGCTCTTTCAACCTCCATATATTGAAGTCAAGGAAATAATAAAGTGTTGCTAATCCCTAGCAACACTTTTTTCAATTTAGTAGTGAACATGGACTAAGTGAAATCTTATTCCATCATTGCTCCAACCTAAGTCAAATGGAACAAGTAGTCTATCTGTATTATGGCAAGTCACAAGAGGATAACCCTTAGAGTCCATACCTGTAACAGTGGAAATATGAACTATTTTACCACGTTTTTCATAGGCAACGAAGTCACCAGGTCTCATATTATAACAAACCTTATAAATATCCTTATATTTTCCTTGAGCTATGTAAGAGGCTCTACCACTTCCAACCATGTAATTTTTAAATCCTTGAGCGTTAACCCAAGATTTTGACCCTGCTCTACCTTCATAGTTCCATACTGGATTCTTTTTAAAGCCTCCACCTTCATGAAGAATTTGTGAGGCAAAATTAGCACAATCACCTCCATCAGGGTTGAAATTTTTATACTTAGGATTATACTTAAATGTAAATTCAGCATTTTCACTAACCCCACAATAAGTGTGAGCATAATTTAAAGCACTTTGAAGCCTTTTATTTGGCGAAAATTCAGGTTTTTGTCTAGATAGAAAATACTCTCTCATCTGATCTGATTTTAGTTTATTTAAATCTAAAGAATCAGCAAATGGATCAGTATACCATTCTTTAGTGATAATAAACTTATCACCATCTCGTCTAATATTTAAGTAGTGATTAGTGCCAAGTCTAAAATTATTAAGTGTATCTGGAGAATCAACATAAGAATAGCTAAATGTAGTTGCTACATCACACATTACCCCAAATAGACCAGGACTACGTTCTTTAATTTTTCTAATATGAATGATAGAATCTATATTAGTAAAATCAATAGCTTGTTTTTCGCCCCAATTTCTTAAATACTCAGTTTTTTTCCACTCGCTTTCATATGCCCATTTAGAAACGTTGATTTTAAAATCATAAAACTCCTTAAGCTTTTCACCGTCTCCAGTCATAACAGAAAGATTTCTTTCTTTAAATAAGTTTATTAAAACTGGGGTGAACTCCTCCTTTAAGGCAAGAGCCTCATTAGAAATTACCATTTCTTCCTTTGAAGTTAGTGTAGAAGTTAATGGGTCCTCATTAATTGTAGAACCAATTAGTGGTAAACAAATTGAAGATAAAGCAAAATAAATGCATGTCTTTTTAAATAAATTCATATAAATTTCTCCTTTGTAAAGATTAAACAAGTTTTAATTTAGAAACTTGTATACTTTTTATAGTTTTCTCAAAAAAATATTTCTTAATTCAAAATCTTAAATCTTTACATTTCATTAATTAAGTGATAATGTTAAAAATGTATAAAGTAGAAATATTTACAAAAGGGGTGCTGACAAAATGAATTCTAATGATGTAAATTCAGCTTATGGAGATTTAGGATTAGCTGTATTAACAAGTTCAAAAGAGTTTGGATGTAAAGTTAATGATGAATTAAAAAAAATAAGAAAGAATTCTGATAGTGAAAATACTTATATCCTTAACATTAATGAAACAAGATTTTCAAACGGGGAAGGTAAAGTAGTAATTGAAGAATCAGTTAGAGGTAAAGACCTTTACATATTGTGTGATGTAGGTAACCATAGCTGTACTTATGATTTATTTGGCTACAAGAACCATATGGGACCAGATGAACATTTTCAAGATATTAAGAGGGTATTATCTGCTATAGGTGGTAAAGCAAGAAGAGTAACAGTGATTATGCCGTTATTATATGCTTCAAGACAACACAGAAGAAAGAGAAGAGAATCTTTAGATTGTGCGCTTGCATTACAAGAGTTAGAAAGACTTGGGGTAGAGGAAATAATAACTTTTGATGTACACGATCCTAATATACAAAATGCAATACCTATGATTTCATTTACAAATCTTTATCCAACATTTGAAATATTAAAAAGTTTTATAAACAAAGAGAATAAATTCCCAATAGATAAATCAGAAATGGTTGTGATAAGTCCTGATACAGGTGCTATGGATAGAGCAATATACTATTCATCAGTTTTAGGATTAGATGTAGGGTTATTTTATAAGAGAAGAGATCATTCAATTACTGTTAAGGGAAAAAATCCAATTGTTCAACATGAATATATAGGAAGAGATATTGAAGGTAAAGATATATTAATTGTTGATGATATGATAGCTTCAGGAGAATCAGTATTTGATATTGTAGATGAACTTTCTAAGAGAAGTTCAGGAAGAGTATTTGTAGCTACAACATTTGCTTTCTTTACAGAAGGAACAGAGAAGTTTAGAAAATATTATGAAGATGGAAAAATAGCTCAAGTATTCTCGACTAACTTAACATATATATCTGATGAAGTTAGAAATGCTCCTTGGTTTACTGAAGTAAATATGTCTAATTATTTAGCTTCAATTATCGAGCATTTAAATCATGATAAATCAATTCATCCATTAATAGATTCAAAAAAGGCAATTAAAGAATTGAAGAAATTAACAATAGACTAGTTTAAAAAAGGGGAGAAATCCCCTTTTTTTTCATAGAATTAAAGGTAGCTAAGAAGGAATACTATTAATAAAACGGAGGTGCTCATTTATGAATAGTAATAAAGTTAAAGTTATTCCTCTAGGTGGTATGTGTGAAATTGGTAAGAATATCACTGCCTTTGAATTTAATGATGAAATTATAGTTATAGATTGTGGGATTGCATTTCCAGATGAAGAAATGTATGGTGTGGATTTAATTATTCCAGATATAAATTATTTAATGGAACGAAAAGAAAAAGTAAAGGGTTTTTTTATTACGCATGGACATGAAGACCATATAGGAGCGCTTCCATATATATTAAAAGATATAAATGTACCAGTATATGGAACGAAGTTATCCATAGGAATAATATCTACAAAATTAGAAGAACAAAAAATGCTAGGTGATTGTAATTTAGTTGTTGTAGAACCAGGGGAAAAAATTAAATTAAAAGAAGTAAGTATTGAGTTTATAAGAAATACTCATAGTATTGCAGATTCTTGTTCAATTGCAATTCATACTGCTTTAGGGATAATACTTCATACAGGTGATTTTAAAATAGATTACAATCCTATTGATGGCAGAAAAATGGATTTGGAAAGAATAGCTGAACTAGGTAGAGATGGTGTTTTACTACTTATGGCAGATAGTACAAATGTTGAAAGAATAGGATATTCAATGTCTGAATCTACTGTTGGTATAACCTTAAATAGAATGATAAGTAAAGCACCAGGGAGAGTTATTGTAGCAACATTTGCTTCAAATATACATAGGATACAACAGATAATTAATGCATCCTTAGATAACAAAAGAAAAATAGCCTTTAATGGAAGGAGTATGGAAAATATTTCGAAAGTGGCAATGGAGTTGGGATATTTAAACATACCAGAGGGGAATTTAATAGGTATTGAGGATACTAACCAATATCCAAATGAACAGATAACAATAATTACAACAGGAAGTCAAGGGGAGCCAATGGCAGGCTTAGCTAGAATAGCTTACTCAAATCATAGGAAAATAACATTAATGCCAAGGGATTTATTTATTATTTCAGCTTCTCCTATACCTGGAAATGGAAGACTAATTTCCAAGGTAATAAATGAATTGTATAGGAGAGGAGCAGATGTAGTTTATGAGGCTCTAGAAGATGTTCATGTATCTGGTCATGCGTGTCAAGAGGAGTTAAAATTAATACATGCTATAGTTAAGCCTAAGTATTTTATGCCAGTTCATGGTGAATATAGACATTTAAAACATCATGGAGATTTAGCAGAGCATATGGGTATGGAAAAAGAGAATATATTTATTCTTGAAAATGGAAGTGTGCTGGAAATGACTAATAGAGATGCTAAAAAAATTGACTGCGTTCACTCAGGTAGGATATTTGTGGATGGGTTAGGCGTGGGAGATGTTGGAAATATTGTTTTAAGGGATAGAAAGTACTTAGCTCAAGATGGGATGTTAATTGTAGTTTTAGGAATTCAAAAAGAAAGTTATACAATTATTACAGGGCCAGACATTATAACTAGGGGATTTGTATATGCGAAAGAGGCAGAAGCGTTAATAAATGATGTTAAAGAAATTTCAAAGAATGTAATTAAAGATTGTTTAGATAAGAGTGTTGTGGAATGGTATGTGTTAAAGACTTCATTAAAAAAGGAAGTTGAAAAGTACATTTATGAGAAAACAAAAAGAAGACCAACTATTATTCCAATTATTGTTGAAGTTTAATTATGTAACTAATTTAAATTAATGCTGGTAGAAAAGATTTCTACTAGCATTAATTTTGTAACAAACTTCATAATGAATATCATATGTTGATTATATGAACTATTTTTAAGGAGATTTTATGAATAAAGGATTTATAAAAGTAGAGGTTTTTACAGCAAGAGAGGCTTTACCAGTTCAAAATGCTAAGGTAGTAATTTCAAAGGGAAGCTTTAAAAAGGAGCTTTATACTGATCAAAATGGTCAAACAGAAACAATAGATGTAAACACACCACCAAAAGATTTATCACTTATGCCTAAAACTAATTTAATGCCATATGAAACCTATGATATTGATGTATCTGCGCTTGGATATGTTAATTATCATATTAAGGGAGCACAAGTCTTTGATGGTGAGGTAGCTATTCAAAAAATTGAAATGATACCTAAAGGTAAGGCAAAAGGAAATGAAGTAGAAGAGAATTATTTAATAACTCCGCATGGATTAACAAATCCTATAAAAAGAAATCAGGTAGGACCTGGTTCAACAACTTATTTATTAAAGGAAGTAAGAATACCTGAGTATATAGTGGTACATTTAGGTAGTCCCACATCATATGCAGAAAATGTTACTGTAAGATTCCCTGACTATATAAAGAATGTAGCATCAAGTGAAATTTATCCAACGTGGCCAGAGAATGCAATAAGGGCTAATATATATGCTCAAATAAGTTTTGCATTAAATAGAATTTATACTGAATGGTATAGAAGTAAAGGGTATGATTTTCAGATTACAAATAGTACGGCATATGATCAATATTTTGTAAAAGGAAGAAATATTTTTGAGAACATAAGTAAAATAGTAGATGATATTTTTAATGAATATATTAAGGAATATAATGTTAGAAATCCTCTTTTTTCACAGTATTGTAATGGAACAACAGTAACATGTCCTGGTCTTTCTCAATGGGGAACAGTTGACTTGGCTAATTCAGGATATACTCCTTTTAAAATATTACAGTACTATTATGGAAATAATATTGAGTTAGTAAGAACAAGTATAATTGAGGGTATTCCTGAATCTTATCCAGGATATGCATTAAGGGTTGGTAGCGAAGGGGAGTCTGTGAGGGTAATACAAAAGCAATTGAATAGAATAGGAAAGAATTATCCGGCTATTAAATGGGTTAATGTTGATGGTAAATTTGGAAAAGCTACCGAAGATGCTGTTAAGGTGTTTCAAGGAGTATTTAATTTAACCAAGGATGGAATTGTGGGAAGGGCTACATGGTATAAAATAAATCAAATTTATGTTGGAGTGAAAAATTTAGCAGAGTTAGAATCAGAAGGGGAAATAATAGATGGAGAAAGCACAACAGATGGAGCTTATCCGGGATATTTATTAAAAGAAGGAGCAAGAGGGAAGGTGGTATCTGAGCTTCAGTACTATTTAAAAGCTATTGGTGAATTTTATGATGAATTACCAATTATAAAATCTGATGGTATTTTCGGGCCAGCTACAAAAAATGCTGTTATTGCTTTTCAAAGAAAGTTTGGACTATCTCCTGATGGTATAGTTGGACCTTTAACATGGAACAAGATATATGAAATATATTTATCAGTAAAGAGTCAAATAGATGAGGGCTCTCAAGAGGAATATCCAGGATATTTAATAAAAGAAGGTATGAGAGGGCGAGAAATTGAAAAAATACAAAGTTATCTAAAGGCTTTAAGTTATAAATATCCTTCTATTTCTAAGCTTAATGTTGATGGTATATTTGGTGGAGCAACAAAGAAGTCAGTAATGGATTTTCAAAGATTGTTTGATTTAAGGGTTGATGGAATAGTTGGACCTGCTACTTGGAATAGGCTTTATGAAGAATATAGAAGGGCTGATTCCACTAGGGGAGAGGTTCCTCTTCCATATGTTTATCCACAAAGAATTATAAAACTTAGAGATAGTGGATACCATGTAGAAATAATACAAGAATATCTTAAGGAAATAAATAAATGTGGATTTAGAATAGGAGATATTGACATAAATGGCAAGTTTGATGAAAAAACATTAAAGTCTGTAAGAAAATTTCAAGAAAAATTTATGTTAAGTGATACAGGTCTTATAGAAGAAGAAACTTGGAATAAAATAGTAGAAGTATATTCAATGAACAGAGGGAAGAAAAGAAAACATTAATTAATATAAATATTAAAGAATATAGGTTGTCTTAATGGCAGCCTATATTAAATTAATAATAATGAAAATTAATGGAATAAAAGGATATAAAATTTTTAAAAAAATATACATATAATTAACATAATATTTGATTTATTAAATGAAATATAATATAATTAAAAAATCATAACGAAAGAAAAGAGGGAAAGTGATGGCATTAATAGGAATATTAATAGTTATTATAGGATTTGCTCTAAAGCTAAATACTATTGCAGTAGTTGTAACAGCTGGACTTGCAACGGGAATTGTAGCAGATATGAGTATAACAGAAATACTAAAGACATTAGGAGAAACATTTGTGCAAAATCGACACATGTCGCTATTTATTTTAACGCTTCCTGTAATAGGGATTTGTGAGAGATATGGGTTAAAAGAAAAAGCAATTGATTTGATTAAAAATGTTAAAGGATTATCAGCAGGAAAGCTTTTAAGTCTTTACTTATTTATAAGAGAAGGGGCTGCCGCTGCATCAGTAAGATTAGGTGGACATCCTCAATTTATAAGACCATTAATTAATCCAATGGCTCAAGGTGCAGCTATAAATGAGCATGGAGATATATCAGAACAAGATGAAGATGATATAAAAAGTGCAGCTGCAGCTGTTGAAAACTATGGAAACTTCTTTGGTCAAAATGTTTTCTTAGCTAATTCAGGGGTACTTTTAATAGCGAGTACATTAGAAGGGTTAGGATATAATGTTGATACTCTTCAAGTTGCTAAGGCATCAATTCCAGTTGCATTAATAGCGTTAGCTTTAGGTTTCTTACAAAACCATCATTTAGATAAGAAATTGAAAAGAAATGCAGCAAAAAGAGCAAATGACAAAAATGTAAAATAAGAAAACGGAGGACAAGCTATGGATATTAAAGCCATATCAGATATATTATTAGAGCTATTTTATGTTTTAATTGGAACATTTATGGGGATAACAGCCCTATATACTCTAAGGGATAAGACACATAAAACTAAGTATGGAACAGCAGCATTTTGGACAATATTAGCTGTAATCTTTATCTTTGGAAAAGTTATACCATCAGAAGTTGTTGGTATTATGATAGTAGGGATAGCTATTTTATCAGCTATGAAGCAGGTTAATATTGGAACTTTAAAAGCGTTAGATACAACTTTTGCACAATTAAAGAGTAAAGAAATAGGTGGGAAAATATTCATACCCTCAATTATTATTGCTGTTGTAGCCCTTTTAATAGCTCAATTCACAAAGTTAGGTGGAACTACAGCTATAGGATTATCAGCAGTAGTGGCTATAGTAATTACTTTCTTTATTACTAAGGCTAAGCCAGTAGAGTTTGTTAATGATTCAGATAGAATGCTTCAATCAGTTGGAGCAACAGCTATATTACCACAATTATTGGCTTCACTTGGAGCTTTATTTACAGCAGCAGGTGTTGGAGAAATAATTTCTTCAGGAATTTCTCAAATCATTCCAGAAGAGAATAAGTTATTTGGAGTTATTGCATATTGTTTTGGAATGGCAATATTTACAATGATAATGGGTAATTCATTTGCTGCATTCTCAGTTATTACAGTGGGTATAGGATATCCATTTGTAATTATGCAAGGTGGTGACCCAATAGTTGCTGGAGCACTTGCATTAACAGCTGGATATTGTGGAACACTATTAACACCAATGGCAGCAAACTTTAATATAATGCCAGCGGCTTTACTTGAGATGAAGGATGAAAATGCAGTTATAAAGCATCAAGCGGTATATGCAATAATATTATTATTAATTCATATTCCATTAATGTACTTTATGGCATTTTAGAAAATGATAGGAGGAATTAAGATGAAAGTTTTAGTTACAGGATTTGATCCATTTGGAGGAGAGGCTATTAATCCAGCATTAGAGGCTGTTAAAATGCTTCCAGATACAATAAGTGGGGCAGAGGTTATAAAACTTGAAATTCCAACAGTATTTAGAAAAGCATTAGAAAAAATTGAGGAAGCGGTAGAGACTCATAAACCTGATATTGTTTTATCAATAGGACAAGCGGGGGGGAGATTTGGAATAACTCCTGAAAGAGTGGCAATCAATATTGATGATGCAAGAATTAAGGATAATGAAGGTAATCAACCTATAGATGAGGTTGTTTATGGAGATGGAGAAGCTGCATATTTTTCTAACTTACCAATTAAGGCTATGGTTAAAGAAGTGCAAGAGGGTGGACTACCTGCTTCAGTTTCAAATACTGCTGGTACATTTGTATGTAATCATGTTATGTATGGAGTTCTTTATATGGTAGATAAGAAGTATCCTGATATGAGAGGTGGATTTATTCACGTTCCATATATACCACAACAGGTTGTTACAAAAGGAAATATGCCATCAATGTCAACAGAGGATATTTCAAGAGGACTAGCTTTATGTATTAAGGCAGCTGTTGAAAATAAAGAAGATGTTAAGGCTATTGGAGGAGAGATTTGTTAATATGAATAATCAATTATTTGTTTATGGAAGCTTAAGGACAGGATTCTTTAATTATGATAAATATTTAAAGGGGAATGTTATAAGTAGCGAAGAAGCAACAGTTGAGGGGAATTTATATCATTTGCCGCATAAGGGTTATCCAGCTATTCAAAAGGGACAAGGGATAATTAAAGGAGAAATAATTACGGTTAAAAATCCTGATGAAGTTATTAAGGCTATTGATAAGATGGAAGGATTCATATCGCCAAATAATCCTAGAAATGAATATGATAAGGTTGATGTTTTAGTAACAGTTTCAAAGTCAAATGAGAAAGTTAATCTGCCAATTTATTTTTATAACAAAGAGATAGATAATGAATTTGATGAAAAGGCTATATTAATTTCAAATGGAGACTGGAAATCATATATGTTAAAGAAATAAAAATAACCAGTGGAGCTTAATTGTGATGCATCCACTGGTTATTTTTATTTTTTTTGCATATGAACTGAAGGTAATCAACAATACTAAAGTTTTATTGCAATTATTTTATATAGTTACTGTAATTCTATAGTTATCCTTTTCTTCCTGGGAATCAAGAAGTTCAAGGATTTCTTTCATTGTAGCTATGGTTAGGGAGAAATCACTGTTCTCTCTAAGTGAATCTAAGAAGTCCATACCATTTTCATGAATTGATCCTGTTGTTAATATAATCCCTTGCTTTATATTATGTTCAGCCATGGCTCCAGTTATATATCTACATAAATTTCTTCCAACTAAGGTGTAATCATCCTTAGCATCTTCTAAGTCTTTAGATTTTATTTTTTTATGTCTAAGACAAGCGACATATATCTTTTCATCATTTTCATCAGTTAGAATAAGCTCTCCAAAGTCGCTGTTTGATGATTTTAAAACTTCTATGGATTTATAATTGTTTGTTGATGAAAAAAGCCATTTACAAAAGCCTTCAAATTCAACTTGTGTCATTTTTAATATAGACTCTCTTTTTACATTTACGATAAAATCTATTTTATTATCACTATAGTTTCTGAAAAATGAAACAATAAAAATTATTAGTTTATATAGTAGAATTAGTGCTGTAATATATAAAATAGTATCAAAAAATTTCATTAATAATCACCTCTATATAAAATTATTAACCAATATTATTAAATATAAACATAAAAATTAAAAGATTAATAAGTTGTATAAAAAAAAATCCTATGCTATAATGCAACATATTAGGTTAGTATATGCAAAGGATGGGGTTATATGAATAAAAATAATCCTTTATACATTACAGTAATGGAAGTAATAAAGGAAAAAATAATAAACGGAGTATATAAAATCGGAGATTTTATTCCAACAGAAACAGAACTTGAAAAAGAATTTCAAGTAAGTAAAATAACCATAAGAAAAGCAATTGAGTTGTTAGAGGGTGATGGTTATGTTTCAAAGCGAAGTGGAAAGGGTACAACTGTAATTAGTAATAGTATTTTTAACAAATTATCTAAAGGGGAATCATTTTCTAGTATTTTAAATAAAGATGGTTTCCAGATAAAAAAAGAGAAAACTAAAATAGAAAAGGTAACTTTAATTCCACAAGATGAATTATACAATTATTTTGGAGCAGAGTGCTATAAGATAAGAAGAATATACTTTTTAGATGGAAAGCCATATATTCATTTTGTATATTATATATCATCTAAAGTACATATTTCTGAATATGATAACGAAAATGATTTTTCAATATATATGCAGCTTTATAAAAGTGGAATGCACATTAATAGATTCCATGATGAGTTTTTTGTAGATTATCCATCGCAGGATGATTTAAAAGAATTAAATTTAGAAGAAGGACCATTGCTTGGAAGAAAAAGAATAACATACGATACAAATGATAAGGTTATTGAAATATCTTTAGCTAAGTATAATACAAAAATACATAACTATGTAATTAATTATCATGTATAAAAGTTTACTTTATAGTAAACTTTTTTTCTTTAAAAATGTAAATGTTTTTAAAAATTATAACATTATAATGTTTACATATAAAGATTATAATGTTATAATGAATTTGACAAAGGGAGAATTCAACCTAAGAAAAAATTATAAGAGGTGTAAACTATGGAAAAATTATTAACATGGATAGAAGCTAAGCTTATGCCAATAGCTTTTAAACTTAGTAACCAAAGGCACATGAGTGCAATTAGAAAGGGTATAGTTGCAACATTACCATTAACAATAGTAGGATCATTCTTTGTAATCCTATTAAATTTACCTTTTGATGGATATGCAGAATTTATTGCACCATATAAAGCAATTATAGATGTACCATTTAGATTTACAGTTGGAATATTAGCATTGTATGCAACCTATGGAATGGGTGCAGCTTTATCTAGAAGTTATAATTTAGATGAAGTAAGTGGGGGAATGCTTTCAACAGTTGCATTCTTGATTTCAACAGTTGTTCCAGTACAAGTTACACAATCAGTTGAGGGTGTAATTGGAAGTGGAAGATACATGAACATAGCAAGTTTAAGTTCAAGCTCATTATTTGGAGCAATTGTGGCTTCAATGATTTCAGTAGAGATTTATAGAATAATGAAGCAAAGAAATATCACAATAAAAATGCCAGATGGAGTACCACCAGAAGTATCTAATTCTTTTGGGGCAATGATGCCAGCATTCGTAATAATACTACTTTTCTGGGTTATAAGACATTTTATGAATTTTGATATTAGTGCAGTATTAAGTGATTTATTAATGCCATTAAAGGATATATTAGCAGGTAATAGTTTACTTGGAGGGTTATTAACAGTATTTTTAATTACATTCTTCTGGGTACTTGGAATACATGGACCAGCAATTATGGGGCCTGTAATTAGACCAATTTGGGATGTGGCTATAGCAGAAAATATGGACGCATTTGCAAATGGTGTTGTAGCATCAGAATTACCAAACATATTTACAGAACAATTCCTACAATGGTTTATATGGATAGGTGGAGCAGGAGCTACGTTAGCATTAGTTGTATTATTCTTAACATCAAAATCTAAATATTTAAAGAGTTTAGGGAAATTATCACTTTTACCAGGAATATTTAACATAAACGAGCCAATTATCTTTGGTGCACCAATAGTTATGAATCCAATATTAGCAATACCATTTATACTTGCACCGTTAGTAATGACTACATTATCATACATATTAACAGTTACAAATGTAATTCCATTAATGATGGCAAGATTACCATTTACAATGCCATCACCAATAGCTGCTACTATGAGTTGTGATTGGAGTCTAATGGCTGGGGCTCTTGTAATAATTAACTTTATTATAGCCTTAGTAATTTATTACCCATTCTTTAAAATGTTTGAAAAACAACAATTAGAAAAAGAAAACGCTTAATATAGGTTAGGAGGAGAGAAGGGGAGTTTAAGTTCCCCTTTCTAAAATAATATGGTTAGTATTGTTACATTTGTATTATTATTAATAAGTTTTTTTGGAACTAATATTTTTTTAGAGAAAAAATTTAAAAAAAATCCACCCACGTATGGATTAAAAAGAGTTTTAGCAATTAGTGTTATATCTGAGGTTATATTATTAACTTTAGCAGTGTTAATACCATTTTGCTTCTATTTATTAATATATGGAAGTGTAATTATGGGCTGTTTTATAACAATATATTATAGATATAAACCATCAATAGTTATGGAGGGTTAAAATGAAAAGAAGATTAGGAATATCGGTATATCCAGAGCATTCAACTATGGATAAGGATAAAGAATATATAGATTTAGCAGGTAGATATGGATTTGAAAGAATATTTATGTGTATGCTTTCAGTAGATAAGCCAAAGGAAGAAATTGCAAAGAGTTTTAAAGAAATTATCTCTTTTGCAAATGATAAAGGATTTGAAGTAATATTAGATATAGCACCAAATATATTTGAAAACTTAGGGATTTCCTATGATAATTTAAGTTTCTTTGCAGAATTAGGAGCAAGTGGTATCAGACTTGACTTAGGTTTTGATGGAGCAAAAGAGGCATTAATATCTTTCAATAAATATGGTTTGAAAATTGAGATTAATATGAGTAATGATGTGGCGTATATAGATAATATTATGACATATAAACCGAATGTCCCGTATATTTATGGTTGTCATAATTTCTATCCACAAAAGGGAACAGCACTGCCATATGACTTTTTTATGAGATGTTCAAATAGGTTTAAAAAATTTGGTTTAAGAACAGCTGCATTTATAAACTCACAAGAAGGAAAAATTGGACCTTGGAATATAAATGATGGATTATGTACATTGGAAGAACACAGAAACTTACCAGTAGAAGTACAGGCAAAGCACTTGTATGCAACTGGAGTGATTGATGATGTTATAATAGGAAATGCTTATGCTTCAGAGGATGAATTAAGAAGATTATCAGAAGTAAATAAATATCAGTTAGAGTTGTCTATAGAAGTAGTAAGTAAAACTAATAAAACTGAAAAGACAATAATGTTTGAAGAACAACATTATAGACGTGGTGATATAACTCATGAAGTAGTTAGAAGCACTGAGGTAAGAAAAAAATATGGTAAACATGATATTCCAGTTCATGATAATAGCACCTTTAAAAGAGGAGATGTTATAATAGGTAACGAAAACTTTGGTAAATATAAAGGTGAATTACAAATAGCATTAATGGATTCATGTGATGAAAGAAAAAATTTAGTTGGTAGAGTTAGAGAAGAAGAAAAAGTATTGTTAGATTTTATTGAACCATGGAGCAAATTCAAATTAGTTGAATTTAAAAAATAATATATGAAAAATATTGTAATAAAGAATGCTAAATTAATAAATGGTCAAATAAAAGATATAGAGTTATTAGAAGAAACAATACTTAAAATAGAAGATTATATTCAGATAAATGAAGAGCATGAAGTTATAGACTTAAAATGTGAAAAATATATTTCAGCTGGGTGGATAGATATGCATACTCATTGTTTTAATAAGTATAAACTTTATTCAGATAATCCGGATGAAATTGGATATAAAAAAGGGGTTACAACTGTTGTAGATGCGGGTACGGCTGGTGCAGATACAATTAAAGAGTTTTATCAAGAAACTAAAAAGAGTAAAACAAATGTATTAGCATATATAAATGTTGCAAGGCAAGGTATAGCGACACAAGATGAGTTATCAAACTTAGAAAATTTAAATGAGGATGCTTTAATTGAGGCTTATAATGCTTATAGGGATTTTATAGTTGGGATTAAAGTAAGAATGAGTAAAAGCGTGGTAGGGGATAGTGGAATTGAGCCATTAAGAATTGCTAGAGGATTATCAGATAAGTTATCAATTCCATTAATGGTGCATATAGGTTCAGAGCCACCAAAATTAGATGATGTATTAAATCAATTGAAAAAAAATGATATAATATCACATGTGTTTAATGGTAAACAAAATGGTATATTAAATCATGAAGGTAAGGTTAAAGAAGAAATTAAAAAGGTAAAAAGAGAAGGGATTTTCTTTGATTTAGCGCATGGAACTGATAGCTTTAATTTTAAGGTTTGTGAAATAGCTAAGAAGGAAAATATTAAGTGTGATGTAATAACCACTGATATTTATGAAAAAAATAGAGTGTGTGGTCCAGTATTTGATCTACCAACCACTATGTCAAAGTTATTGAATGTTGGATATACCTTAGATGAGGTTATTAAGATGGTAACTGAAAATCCAAGCAGAATATTAAATAAAGATAGCTTAGGTAAATTAGAAGTTGGAGCAAAATCAGATTTAACAATTTTTGAAGTAGTAAAAGAAAATAAAGAGCTTATTGATTCAAATAACAACATTAAAATAGCTAAGGATTTAATAAATCCTCTTGGAGTTATATTAAATGGAAAATATATTGAGGTAGTTTAGGAGGAAGTAATGGATAATATTTATACAAAATATGGAGTGAAAAAAGTAATAAATGCTTCTGGTAAAATGACTATTTTAGGTGGGTCAAGAGTTGAAAAAAGAATTCTTAGTGCAATGAATGAAGGAGCAGGGAATTTTTTTGAAGTTAAAGACTTACTAGATAAAACTGGTGAATATATAAGTAATTTATTAAATGTAGAAAGTGCATATATAGTTTCAAGTGCATCATCAGGAATAGCACAATGTATTGCAAGTACAATTGCAAAGGATGATTTATATAATATACTTAATATAAATAGTGAAAAGAATAAAAGACGTGAGGTAATTATCCCAAAAGGGCATAATGTTGATTACGGAACCCCTGTAGAGGTGCCATTGTCACTTGGGGGAGGAGTTATAAAAGAGGCAGGTTACGCAAATACATGCACTTATGATCATGTAGAAAGTTTAATAAATGAGAACACTGCAGCTTTATTGTATATAAAATCTCATCATTGTGTTCAAAAAGGTATTATTTCTATAGAAGACTATATAAAAATAGGAAAAAAATATTCAATACCTGTAATAATTGATGCAGCAGCTGAGGAGGATTTGGTTAAATATTACAATTTAGGTGCAGATGGGGTAATTTATAGTGGTACCAAAGCATTAGAAGGACCTACTTCAGGTATTGTAATAGGAAAAAAGAATTTCATCACTAGATTAAAGCTTCAAAGTAAAGGTATAGGAAGAGTTATGAAGGTTGGTAAAGAAAACATACTTGGATTAACTGAGGCTATAGAAAAATATATAAATAGAAATAAGCTTACAATGGAAGATCAGGCTAGTAGATTAGAACAATTCAATTTAAACTTAGCTGGTATAAATGGCATTGAAGCAAGATGTGTAAGGGATAGTGCTGGAAGAGAAATTATTAGAAGCGAAATAACTTTTAACGAAGATATACTTAAAAAGAATGCTATACAAATATCTCAAAAATTAAAACTCGGTGAAGTGAGAATATATACAAGAGATTATAGGGCAAATGAAGGTAAGATAGAAATAGATATAAGAGACGTAAACAATGAGGAATTAAACACGATATATACAAAGATAAAAAAAATAATAGAGGAATAAGAGGAGAATAAGTATGAATACAAAGGCAAAATTCTATAATGATAAAATATGTTTAAATGTTTTAGCAAATTCACTAGAGAATGCAAAGGAAGTATATGAAGCTTCAGAAGGACATGTATTAGTAGGATTATTATCTAAGAATTATGAAACAGTAGAAGCTGCTGTCAATGATATGATGATATATGCAAAAGAGATAAATAATGCAGTATCAGTTGGGCTTGGTGCAGGTGATCCTAACCAATGGAAAATGGTTGCAGATATTTCAAAGGAAGTTCAACCACAACATGTTAATCAAGTATTTACAGGAATTGGACATACTAGAGGATTGTTAGGGCAAAATGAAACTATCATTAATGGATTAATATCTCCATGCGGTAAGCCAGGATATGTTAAAATATCAACTGGTCCATTAAGTTCAAAGGAAGAGGATGGAATAATTCCAGTAAAAACTGCTATCCAAATGTTGAAGGATATGGGATGTAGTTCTGTTAAATATTTCCCTATGGGCGGATTAAAAACAAGGGATGAATATGAAGTAGTATGTAAAGCTTGTGCGGAATTAGATTTTATCATGGAACCAACTGGTGGTATTGATTTAACTAACTTTGAAGAAATTGTAAAAATTGCATTAGATGCTGGGGTAAAGAAGGTTGTACCTCATGTTTACACATCAATTGTTAATAAGGAAACAGGATGCACTAATGTAGAAGATATTAAAACACTATATAAAATAATGAAAAAATTAGTTTAATTAAGAGGGATAAAATGAAGATAGTAGCTTTTGGAGAGGTAATGATGAGATTGATGCCTCCAGATTATAAATTACTTACTCAAAGTGATAGGCTGGAATTTTTATTTACAGGTACTGGAGTTAATATATTATCCGGTTTATTTCAAATGGGAAATGAAGTAGTTATGTCCACTATTTTACCTAATAATAATGTTGGATATGCTGCAGCAGCTCATTTAAGAAAGCTAGGTATAAATGATAAGTACATAGGATACAAGGGAAATCATATTGGTATGTATTTTATTGAAATGGGAGTTGGAAGAAGACCATCTCAAGTAACCTATATGAATAGAGAAGAAAGCTCATTTGGTAGAAGTTCTATACTGGATTATGATTTTGAGAAGCTTTTAAAGGGTGCAGATTGTATACACATTTGTGGGATTTCTTTAGCATTAAATAAAAATACAAGAGAGTGTGCCTTTAATTTAGCATCAATTGCTAGAGAAAAAGGTATAAAAGTAATTTTTGATTGTAATTTCAGACCATCCCTTTGGCGTGATGATGAGAGGGAGGATGCAAAAAAAGAATACGAAAAGATGCTTAATCTATCAGATATAGTATTTGCTACAGATAAAGATGCTGAATTATTACTTGGAATAGAGTATGATAATAGGTTGTCAGGTATAGAGAAGAAAGAATATTTACTAAATAAAATGAGAGAAAAATATTCAATAAAAACTGTACTTGGTACAATAAGGAATAATGAGGAAGAAAATCAAAAAATTCAAGGATATATGGTTGATGATGATGGTATTACATTAAGCAAAATATACAAAGTAATTGTATATGATAGAGTTGGTGGAGGCGATGGATTTGCTTGTGGAGCTATTCATGGAATATTAAATGGATACACCAAAAATGAAATTGTTAACTTTGCAACTTGTAGTGGAGTGCTTGCACATACTACATATGGAGATAGTCCGGTAATGGGTATAAATCATATTAGAAGACTTATGAATGATGAATACATAGATATAATAAGATAATCTTAATTTAGTTCCCCAGAAGATATATAGATTTTAAGGCAGCATTTATAATTTATTATGAATGCTGTTTTTGTATAAAATAAAATGGAGCTTGGTATCCGGCGAAAGACAACCCAAGCTCCATAAGTAATTAGCACTATTGTACCAACTGCTATATTAGAATAACATCATTTTAAGAAAAAGTCAACAATCCAATTTTTTCATTAAATTTATTATATAGTTTAACCATCTCAGGCTCAGAACAGAATTCAGATATTTTATCTATAGGTAGCCATTTAACACCGTTTGTTTCATCCACATTAACAGTAAGTTCATCTTCCTCACAAGCTTCTAAAAGATATGCAACATTAAGATGTAGATGAGGTGAAACAAATTCTCCACGTCTAAAATGTCCTTTAACAGGAAGAACGTCAAGTGAAAAAATTTCATTAATAACAGTGGTTAAATTCTTTATGCCTGTTTCTTCATAAGCCTCCTTTAATGCAACATTAAGACAATCAAAGTCACCATCATTATGACCACCTGTCCAAGACCAAGAATTATAAATCTTATGATGAATCATTAAAACCTTAGTATGGCTTTTATTAACTATGTAAGAAGAGCTAGTCATATGAATAAATTTATTGTCTCTAGTAAATATATCTGACAGAGATTTTAATCCACTTAAAATTAATTCTTTATCTTTTTCCTCTTGGATATTAAAAGGTTTGTATTTTTTTATATCATTAATTATATTCATTATTATCCTCCAACTGTAAAAATATTTATATTAATATATTACCAGTTTATCATAGCGAATAAAAGCTAATTTGTAGTACAAACTATTTTTAAGGAATGATAGGAGGTGCAACAAAATGACTGATATATATGATTCCTTATTAAGATATAGTGTTGCTATAAAAACTATTCTAGAGGTTTATGAGGAACCTAAAAGAGAACATTTTTTTGAAATGACTGATGAAATGATTAATATAGCAATACAACAAGGGGTAGAAAGTAATGAAAAGTTATATATATGGATTCCTAATAATATAAAAGTAGAAAATCAAGAAGTTATGGTTTTTACTTCTAATGAAGTAGAAGAAATTTTATATGGTAAGGAAATAATAAACAAGCTGTCTGATATGGTAGAGGGAGAACATAAAACATTTATAAATAGATTAAAAATAATGGAACAAATATTGCCTGATAATTTTATGTGAAAATAGAATATAGGTGTATCTAGTTAAAAAGATACACCTAGAATAATTAATAGGAGAATGATAAAGAATAGAGAGAGTACAATAATCCATCAATATCATTATCAGCTTCAAAATTAAATGAAGGGTATTTATCAGGTATTTTAGGAGATGTTTTAAACTTTAAAAGAGAATTATAGCTATCCTTATATAGACCTAAAGCATGTTCACACATGGCTTTCACAAAATAAATATCCCTATAATCCTCCATAGATTTAATAAACTTATTTGCATAGTCTAAACCACTCCTTGGGTCTCCAGTAGAGGCTAGTATTTTGATTAAGTTAACAGACAAATAAGGGTAATATCCATAGTCATGTCCTGGAGTACTTTCAGCCAATAAGAAGCACTCCTTAGCCTTTTCATTATCATTAAGTTTAGAGTATTCATTTCCTAGGCTATAATAGAAAAAACCATCCTTTTCTTCATGAGAAAAACTTTCAAGAACCTCAATATTTCGTTTAATTTTTTTACTCATATCCACTACATTATGGTCATAACCATAGTGATAAAGTGGAATATCAGTAACAACTAAATTTTTATTGTTAGTTGAATTTTTTATAATTGATGGATAAATTTGCTCATGTAGTTTACTTTCAAATCGATAATTAGGATTATTTCTAAAGATTCTAAGGGTTGATGTTTCGTTAATATTCACATCACCAATTAAATTTATAAGCTTTAAATAATATCCTTCATAGGATGAATTTTGAATAATTTCTTTAATACTAGGAGCAGCAATTTTATCAATTGCCTCATCACAGTCTATAACTAAAATCCAATCCATTGTACATTTATCCAAGGCAGTATTTTTAGCTTCAGAAAAATTCTTATTCCAAGTAATTTTATAAACTTTTGCACCAAGAGATTCTGCAAGGGATATGGTGTTATCTGTAGAGCCTGTGTCTACTAGAATAATTTCATCAGCTATATTTTTTATACTATTAATACATCTTCTTAAGTTATGTTCCTCATTTTTTGCAATAATGCTAACACTTAAAGTAGCACTCAAATTCTTCACCTCATAATTTAGTATTTAATAGA
This sequence comes from Clostridium sp., assembly GCA_051653165.1. Classification (GTDB taxonomy): domain Bacteria; phylum Bacillota; class Clostridia; order Clostridiales; family Clostridiaceae; genus Clostridium. Next base: position 23,101 of record JBOFVP010000233.1, on the reverse strand, counting down.
AATATATGATATAATTTACAAAAGGTTTCGTTTAAGGAGATGAAAAAATGATAAAAAATGTTATATTTGATTTAGGAAGAGTTTTATTAGACTTTCAACCAGAAAAGTATTTAAAGGAAAAAATTCATAAAGATAAATTAATAAAGGTATATGAGAGTGTATTTAAGAGCGAAGAATGGTTGATGTTAGATAGAGGGACAATTAAGCAAAATGAAGCTATAGAAATTTTCTGTGAAAGACATAGCGATATAGAAAATGAAATAAGGAGTGCTTTTGATAATTGGTATGAAATTTTAACTCCAATGGAAGAAAGTGTAGAATTTTTAAGAGGGTTAAAAAGTAGTGGGTATAAAATATACTATTTATCTAATTTTCATGATTTAGCATTTAAATATGTAAATGAAAAATATGACTTCTTTTCATTGTTTGATGGAGGGGTAGTTTCTTATGAGGAAAATTTACTGAAGCCAGAAAAAGAGATCTATATAAGGTTATTAGATAAATATAAATTAAAAAATGATGAATGTATATTTATAGATGATACATTAGAAAATGTTAATAGTGCAATTGAGTTATCAATTAATGGGATTATATTTGATGATATTAAGAATGTTGAAGAAAAATTTCAAACAATTGTAGATAAAAGAATATAACAAAACTGTGACTAGAAATGGTTTTCTTAGTGTGGGATAATAAGGTAAAAATAAATGAGGTGGTAGCATGTCCATTACAGAAAATGGGAAAAATAGAGTAGTCTATGGTATTGTATTGGCTTGTATTGTTGGATTTATATTTTTTACTATTACTTTAAAGGAGAATAAAGGTGAAGTGTCTCAAGTAGAAAATACATTGATACCAAAGCCTTTAAAATTTGAAAAAACAAATGAAAGTTTTACAGTGTCAAAAGATACTAAAATCTTTATTAATACAAACTCTAATGAAGATAGAAACGAGTTAATGAGCATTGCAGAGAACTTAGTGTTAAAAATGAAAATCTCAACAGGATATGATTTACAGGTTGTAGATGGGCAAGGGAATAAGAATTTTATAGAACTAGAACTTTTAAATCAAGAAGAATTAGGAGATGAAGGGTATACTTTAAAGGTTACAGATGATGGAGTCAAAATATCAGCAAATGATGCAGCTGGTTCTTTTAGAGGAATGCAAACACTAAGGCAACTATTACCACCGGAAATAGAAAAGCAAGAGGTAATAGAGAATATAGAGTGGGTTGTAGAAGGGTGTAGCATAACCGATAAGCCAAGATATGAATATAGAGGAATAATGATTGATGTTGCAAGACACTTTTTCACAGTTGATGAAATTAAAAGACAGATAGATTTAGCATCACATTATAAAATTAATAAAGTACACTTGCATTTAAGTGATGATCAAGGATGGAGATTGGAAATTAAAAAATGGCCTGAACTAACGAATATAGGCTCAAAAACAGAAGTTGGTGGGGGAGAGGGTGGTTATTACACTCAGGATGAATTTAAAGAGATTGTGAATTATGCCAATGAAAGATATATTGAAATAATTCCTGAGTTTGATATGCCAGGTCATACAAATTCTATGTTAGCTTCTTATGATTTTTTAAATCCTGATGGAAAAAAACAGCCTTTATATACAGGTATGGAGGTTGGCTTTAGTACCTTAATGTGTAGGGACGAAAAAACTTACGAATTAATAGAGGATGTAATTAAGGAAGTTTCTGAAATATCGCCATCAAAGTATTTTCATATTGGAGGAGATGAAGCACATAGAACATCTAAGGAAGACTATAATTATTTTATGAGTAGAGTGAGTAAACTGGTTGAATCTTATGGAAAGACGCCAATAGGATGGGACCCAAGTGATAGAACTCAAGATACTAGTAATAATTTTATAGCACAACTTTGGTCTAATAATTCTTATGCATCGGGAAGAAAAAAGGGTGTTAAAATTATTATATCAAAGGCTGAAAAGATGTATTTAGATATGAAATATGATTCTAATACCCCCTATGGATTAGTGTGGGCAGGAATGAATCCTATAGACGATTCATATAATTATGACCCAACTGACTATACAGTGGATGAGAATATAATTGGAGTGGAAGCTGTTTTGTGGACTGAAACAATAAGTAATGATGTAGTTATGGATTCTATGATATATCCAAGATTATTAGGGCATAGTGAAATTGGTTGGTCACAAAAAGATGGAAAAAACTTTGATGAGTACAAATTAAGGTTAAAAGAACATGGAGAAAGATTAGAAAATATGGGTATAAAATATTATAAAGATACGAAAATATGGGAATAGAAAAAAGGCACTTCTTTGATTAGAGGTGCTTTATTGCGTAAATCGTAAAAAAATCTTAAGAAATAGAATAAGTTCTTTGTAAGTTTTTACTGATAATATAAGAATATAAATATTCGTGAGTTAATTGTAAATTATGTTACATGGAGTATATAATGAGAAAAAGGAGATGATTGTATGAAGGATAAGGTTCTTGTAGTAGATGATGATAAAGAAATAGTAAACTCAATTGATATATATCTAAGAAATGAGAATATAGAAATACTTAAAGCTTACGATGGATTAGAGGCTTTAAAGATAGTTGATAAAGAAGAAGTTCATTTGATTTTAATGGATATAATGATGCCAAATATGGATGGAATGAGGGCTACATTAAAAATAAGAGAAAGTAAAAATATTCCTATTATTATGCTATCAGCTAAATCAGAAGATACTGATAAGGTTATAGGTTTGAATGTTGGAGCAGATGATTATGTTACTAAGCCTTTTAATCCACTTGAATTAATTGCAAGAGTAAAATCACAGCTTAGAAGATATAAGTTACTAGGAAGTATGGAAGAGAAAAAAATCAATGAAATAGAGGTAAGAGGACTTTACCTAAATAAGGATAATAAGCAGGTTATAGTAAATGGTGATGAGGTTAAGGTTACCCCTATAGAGTTTAAGATTTTAGAGCTTTTAATGAGTAATTTAAACAGAGTTTTTAAGGCAGAAGAAATTTATGAAAGAGTTTGGGATGAACCTTGTTATAATAGTGAAACAGTTATGGTTCATATTAGAAGAATTAGAGAAAAAATAGAGATAAATCCAAAGGAACCAATTTATTTGAAGGTGGTGTGGGGAAGTGGATACAAAATCGAAAAATAATATATTTAAGGCTATTAGAATAGTAAATTATTTACTCATAATTGGAGGGATAATTATAAGTATTGTATTTAGAGATATGGATTTTTTAGCCTTAGGAGGAATGGTAATTTCATTGATAGTATTAGGATCTAAGGTAGCTTATAGTGAATTCAAGACATTGTTATTAATGTGGAGTTTAGATAGAACTATTACTGATATGGTAGATAATAAAGTAAGTACGGAAAGTATTATTAATGTGTTTTCAAAGGAGCTACCTGAAAACTTTAAAAGGGAAAAGGTATATGTGTTTATTGGTGAAATTGGCAAAAATGTAAAGACATTTGTTCAAAATAGGAGTAAAAATGAGCAAACAATAAATAAGCTTATAAATAATGTAGTTAAAAAGTTAGATCAACCAATTAATAATTTAGAAAAGGGTATTAGTGAAGTTAGGATTGGCGGTGGTAACCTTGAAAATCTCCATCAAGAAGGATTATTTACCAAAAAGCTAATTGATGATTTATTTGAATCTTCAAAGGCTAGTTGTGGAGCATTAAGTTTCAGGTGCGAAGATGTAAATATAAACTACATGATAAAACAGGCTATAGGAGAATTTAGTACTAATATAGAAACTTCACAATTAAGTTATGAGTTAAGTGGACTTGAAAATGATATTTATATTAAGGGGGATCCAGAAAAAATTTGGAGAGTGCTTCAGATTCTTTTAGAAAATACGCTAAAACATTCTTTAGCAGGTACCAGGGTGTATATTGATTCAATAATTTCTAAGGATGAGATAGCTATTATAATTAAGAGTATTTCAAAGAAGCCACTAAATATAGATGAGAAGCTTTTATACAAAAAAATTGAGGAAGATAGAGAGGCGTGGAGTACAGGACTTCCACTGGAAACTTGTAAGAGTATAATTAATGGATTAAATGGAGAATTTCAAATAAGTATAGACGGGGATTTGTTTAAAACTGTAATTAATTTCAAAAGGGAGGAGAGTGGGTATGTTACTTCATGACATAAGGCTTAAGAACAAGAGTAAATCAAAGGAATTTAAATATTTAAATGATGATAAAGAGTTAAAGTTGTTAGAAGAGATGTATTCAAAAACGTTGTTTGAAAACTTTTGGTTTATTGCTTTAATCTTTTTAGGGATATATTGGCTTGAATTGGGCTTTGATACAGCTGAAGTGATTGGATTAGTGATATTTTTTATATCGGTTGTAAAGGTATTAATTAAGTATTTAAATAGTCTAATTGATAGAAAAGAATGTAATATTAGTAAGTGGTATATAAATTGGATATTTATTAAAAGGGCATATAAATTATTTATACTGTATTTATATTATAGTAGCATTATTATTTATGTAGAGCCAACGAATGTATATAACTATACAGTTATGGGTTTAAATTATTCAGAGTTATTTTATTTAGCTAGTATATTAACAATATGTGGATTAACAATAGCGTTAATTACAAACAATCTTAGAAGTAAAATGGTTGAAATATCACTATCAAATATAGCAAATGGATTGAAAAGGGGACAACTTGATATTGCTAAAGAGAGCTTGAAGAGTGAGGAAGATATGAGAATGCTTTGGGGGGAAGGATATTATGTTGTTTATAAGCAAATATGGATTTTGATTGATAAGGTAGAGAAGCTTTCACTAGAGGAAGAGGTTAGCTTAATAGATAGAACGGAGTTAATAACAAATGCATCCCATGATATACGAACACCGTTGACTTCCATTATAAATTATATTGATATTTTAAAAAATAAAGAAATATCTAATGATGAAAGGGAAGAGTTTATACAGATTATAGAAAATAAGCTTAAGAGATTAAAAGTATTAGTTGAGGATTTAAAGTATGCTACTAATTTCTCTATAGGTGAAGCTGAATGTAATCTTAATGAATATGATGTTAAAGAACTCTTAAACTCTTCACTAGAGCAAAATAAAGATTCTTTAAATGGATTAGATATTTTAAAAGAATTTGAAGATGTAGAATATAAGTGCTATATTGATAAAAATAATACCTTAAGGGTATTTGATAATTTAATTTCTAATATTTCTAAGTATTCACTAGAGGGTAGTAGAGTTTATGTATGTTTATGTAAAGATAATAAAGGTGAAATAAAAATAGTTTTTAAAAATATTTCTAAAAGTAAGTTAAATATACCTCCAGAAGAATTAATGAAGAGATTTAAAAGGGGAGATTTATCTAGAAATACTAAAGGACATGGGTTAGGGCTAGATATTTCTAAGAATTTAATACATCTTCAAAAGGGAGAGTTTAAAATAGAGATTGAAGGAGATTTATTTAAAGTAGAGATAAATATACCAAAGAAGGGATGGCAATAACCATCCCTTTAGTTAAAGAGTTAAAGAACTCTTAGAGTATTTTATTCAACACATTCTGCATATTTGCAAAGATATAAATTAGATTGTCTTAATAAATTATAAGATTGAGCATAGAACATATCGCTCTTCTTTTCTAATTCTTCTCTCTTTTGTAGAAGTAATTTAATTTTAGCTTCTATTTCATTTGCTTCACACTCTAATTTTTCTGCTTGCTCTAAGCATTTTTTAGATTCCATTTGGAATTTAAGAGCTTGTTTCTTTAATGGTTCACAGTTTTTACATTCACATTCACATTCTTCTACTGGTGGATGAGGTCTGCATCCGCATCCATGATGTGGAGGTGGAGGCGTTGGTCTGCAACCATGATTTGGTCTTCTTTCTTCTTCTTCTCTACAGAAAAATTCATCGAAATTATAGTTATTACATTTTTTCATGTTTATCACCTATTATCCTTTGATTATTTGATTTTAATATATAATATGTTTGTCAATGGATTTAGTGAAATAATTAATGAAAAAAAGAGAGTATTTGAGCATTAAAAAAGTGTAACAGTTACGTTTATTAGCTTAACTATTACACTGTTTATTAAAGTATTTCTAAAATTTCAACTGTATAGTTTTCTCCAGGTGCATTAACAATTACAGTATCACCAGCAGTTTTTCCTTGTAACGCTCTACCAAGGTCAGATTCAATACTAATTAACATATTTTCAGGATCTAAATCCATTGTAGTAACTAAAGTAATATCCATCTCATCATCATCTTCAATAAATCTTACTTTAGCTTTAGAATTTATACCTAAAACAGTTTTATCTAAAGTACTATCATCAATTACTGTAGCAGTAGAAATCATAGTAAGTAAATATTGGATTCTATTATCATTTTCCCTGTAATTAGCACAGGCTTCTTTATATTCAGCATTTTCTGATCTATCACCATGGGCAGCAGCTTCAAGTTTTTCTCTAGCAATTTCAGCCCTTTTAACTGACATTCTGTAGTCAAGTTCATCCTTTAATTTTTGCATATTTTCTTGAGTTAAAGTATTATTCATTTAATAAATCCTCCAAATAAAACGTATTCTGTATAAGAATTATACTATTTTAAATAAAATTTATCTATAAAAATTTATTTATGCATGATACAAAAAAATAAACACCACTAATAAGTGGTGCCTATATTAAGAGTTAAAACTATCAAATATATTAAATAAATCTTCTTGTTCAACTGGTTTACTAAAATAAAATCCTTGTAGTTTATCACAATTGAATTGAGTTAATATATTATATTGATTCAGGGTTTCAATTCCTTCACAAATAACTTCTAGATCAAGAGTTTTTAGAAGTGGAATTAAATCCTTAACTAAAACTAAAGACTTTTCATCAGTTTCAATGTTAGAAATTAAGCTTCTATCTATTTTTATAGTTGTTAATGGAAGTTTCTTGACATAATTAAATGATGAATATCCAACTCCAAAATCATCTAAAGCAACTAAGAATCCCTTGGTAGTTAATTTTCTTAATATTGAAATAACATAATCAAGATCACTAATTGTCTCATCCTCTGTTATTTCAATTTTAATATTTTTATAAGGAACCTCATATTTTTTTGATGTCTTAATTACAAAATCTAAGAAGTCTGGTGATGTAAGTAAGGTATAAGATACGTTGAAGGATATTGTTAATGGGATATGATATTTATTAACATATCTTCTATATAACTTACATGAATTTACAATCATCTTCTTATCTAAGTTAACAATAAGTCCAGTTTTTTTAGCAAGTGGAATGAAGTCCCCAGGGGATATAAGTCCTGATTCAGTTTTCCACCTTGCAAGAGCTTCAACGGTATCCATTTTACCAGTATTAACATTAAATATTGGTTGAAATATTGTTATTATATCATCATTACTCAATGCATTTACAAGATTGTTCTCAAGAGCATAATCCTCAATCATTTCAGAAGAAAATATACAACATGAGTTACCTAGTATTTTTTTACTTTGATACATAGAAATATCAGCGTGTTTAAATAATGCTGATGCATTTCTACCATGTAAAGGATATGTTGCTACTCCAATACTACATTTAAGTTCAAAATTAAAATTTTTAAGACGATAAGTTCTAGAAATTAAATTTAAGAGTTCGTCAGAAAAGTTATTAATTTCATCTTCTGTTATAGTATTTTTATGAAGAATAACAAATTCATCTCCTCCGAAACGTCCAATTTTTACTGTATCAGATGATATTTCTTTAAGTCTTTTTGAAACTCTAATTAATAGCTTATCCCCATAATCATGTCCTATATTATCATTAACTTTTTTAAAATTATCTAAGTCTATAAAATATAGAGAGAAGGATTTGCTATTAGCGATTAAGTATTCGCAGTAATCATTTAACCATCTTCTATTATATAATGATGTTAACGAATCATAGGTTGCAAGATTTCTTATTTCTTCACTTACTGAAGCAATCCTAACAGACATTGTAGAGATTTCATTACATAGTTCAGAAATTTCATCTGAATATTTATCTTTAAGGGACAAATCTAGTATTAGATTATTTTCACTTATATTTTTAACAGAGTGACTTAAAGACAATATTCTTTTAAGTATAGTATGTTTGATTATTAAATATATTGATAAATTAATAGCTAAAAATAAAAATAATAATAATATTGTAAAGATAAGAAAGTTCTTAATAACCATTTTAAATACATGTTTTTCTTGGGTTATCTTTAAATATGTATTATCAAATCCAAGTTCATTAAATTCAAATAAAGTTGAAAGGTAATTGCCTTCATCTAAAAATAAATATTCTTTATCAAAAAAAGTTGATCTATAAATTTTATTAGAAGTATCTAATCCAAGACTGATTGTTACAGTTGAATCAGTAGAAGTTCCAATATAGTTTAGTACATCATTTGAAATTGGAATTGCAAAAATCAATGTATCGTAAGTACTATCATCTATTCTTGATATATCTATTATATAAGGAGTATTGCTATAATTGATTATAGTAAACTTAGAAGTAATATTAGTGTTTGATAGTAAAGTTGTAGAAAGTAATTTAATTTTACTATCAAAATTAGCATCATTATCCTTAGAATAGATTATCTTACTTTCATCATTAATATTATTTGAATTTACTAATGAACAATAAGAAATATAGGTGTTTTCAGGTATAGGTTTATTGTTGTTTATAGTATAAATATCATTATAAAATAATAGCATTAGATCTCTTTGGTGATTCAAAAGTTTTGATAAGCTATGAATAACTCCATTAGATATTTCAGCTAATCTAAGATTTTCTCCGTTTTTTGCTCCATCTGAAAAGCCTTTTAAAAAACCTAAAGAAATTATAATACTTGCGATAAATGCTATTAAATTAAAGAGTTTAAATCTTTTTATTAATTTCATGACTACCTCCTTATAACATCTATAATAAATTATAAAGTGTAATTTAATTTATGTATAGTAAAATAAGAAAAAAAGTAAAAAATTATTATAATATGTAAAATAATTCATAAAATAGTGAGTTTAAATTAATTTTATTTATGATATTATGATAATAAGTTTATTTAGGGAGTTTGGTATATGAATATTTATTTTATAAGACACGGGTCTACAAAAAGTAATGAAGAAAATAAATACTATGGTGAATATGAAAGTAATTTAAATGATATAGGTATTATGGAATGTAAAGAAATAAAGGTAAGGATAAAAAATGTACACTTTGATAAAGTGTATTCAAGTCCAAAAAAAAGATGTAAGGACACAACAGAACTTTTAGATAAGAATTTTAATGAAGTTGTTTATGATAATCTTTTAAAAGAAAGAAACTTTGGCATTTTCGAGGATATGAGTTATGATGAAATAAGAAAAATATATAGCAATGAGTGTTTATTATGGGAAAACGACTGGATAAATTATAAGATTCCTACAGGTGAAAGTCATATAGAATCTTATAAAAGAGTAGAAAAATTTATGAAGGTTTTAGAACGTGATAAGGAATCAAATAATGTATTAGTAGTAACCCATGGAGGAGTTATTAGAAATGTTTATAGTTACATTATGGGAACCGTTGATTCTTTTTGGAAGTTTACATGTAAAAATGGTGATATAGTTAAGGTTAAATACGAATATGGAAATTGGTTTATAGACTCAATTACTCATATAGAAGAGGTGTAAGATGAATGAAAAAGGAACAGTTACATTAATTACTGGTGGAACTAGGAGTGGAAAAAGTTCTTATGGTGAAAAGTTATTAGGAGGAAAAGATGATGTTTTATATATTGCTACATTAAAAGTCTTTGATGATGAAATGAAGGAAAGGGTAGAGTTACATAAAAAAACAAGAAGTAATAATTGGAGAACTTTTGAGGGGCACAATAATTTAGTTATGGAGATTTCTAATTCTAGAGAAAAATATATAATGCTTGAGTGTATTGGTACTATGGTTACAAATATGATTTTTGATAGGTACAGCTGTGTAGATAATATATCAAGAGATGAGGTTGCAACTCTAGAAGGAGAAATATTAAGAGAAATTTTAGGATTTGTGAATACATGCAAAGAAAAAAAGAAGGAAGTTATAATTATAACAAATGAGGTTGGGCTTGGCTTGGTTTCAGAATATAAATTAGGAAGAATATTTACAGATATAGTTGGAAGAGTTAATCAAAGGCTCGGCCAAATAAGCGATAATGTTTATTTCGTATGCTGTGGTATTCCAATGAGGATTAAATAAATGAAGAGATTATTTGAGAACTTATTATTAATGATACAACTGTTAACAAGAATACCTATAAATAAAAATTTGCCCTGTGAAAATGATGACTTTAAGAGAGGAGGAAGTTTCTTTTTTGTAATAGGTATAATTATAGGTGTGGTACAACTTACTATTTTTGAAATATTAACTCCATTTTTATCTTTAGATATGATTGTAATAATCCTTATAATTATAGAGGTAATAATAACAGGTGGATTTCATATTGATGGATTAGGAGATACTTGTGATGGTTTTTTTGCTTTTAAGGGGAAAGAAAAAATCATTGATATTATGAAGGATAGTAGAATAGGTACTTTTGCATGCATTGCAATAATTATAGATCTTGGAATAAAATTTATTGGATATAAAGAAATTATATTAAGCTTTGGAAGCTTTGTAATATTAATAATTCCAATAATAAGTAGAGTTGCTATATCTTTGATTAGTTACATTGGTAAGCCTGCAAAAGAAAATGGAACAGGAAATTTATTTATTAATACGATGAAATTATCATCGGTAATAATTAACTTTTTAGGATTTATAGTAATTTCAATATTTATATTGCCAATTAGAAGGGTTATTATAGTATTAATGGGAGTTATTATTATGGTAATTGGATTTAACAAGTATTGTTGTAATAAAATTAATGGCATTACTGGAGATTCTCTTGGAGCAATGAATGAAATTGCAATAATTGGAGTTATGGTATTACTTTGTGCCAACATTTAGTGAAAATTACTTGCAATTAAAAATTTAATAGAATATAATTAAGTCGGTTATGAATAAATAGAAGTTTAGGTGCCATTATAATAATGAGTATAATGGGTAAAAGGGAATGTAGTAAAAGCTACAACAGCCCCCGCTACTGTAAATGATGACAAACCTTTAATAAGCCACTCTAAAATTTAGGGGAAGGAAAAGGGGAGGATGAATCATAAGTCAGGAAACCTGCCTAAATGGATTCTAAGGAGCTTTCGGTGGGAGAGACTATTAGGTATTATTTAACAGTAAGGGTGATAACCTTATTAAGTGTAAATAATAAAAGAGAACATTGAAATTTATGATTTGAGTAAATGTAGTATTAACTTATAATCTAGACTTAAAAAATGTAATCTAACTAATAGTAGCGTACCGAATTTAAGAGGTACGCTACATTTTTTATGTTAAAGATTTTCAATGTGATTAGGTGGATAATGTCCACATGTGTGAAAGGAGTGAAGGAAAAATGGCAAAAATAATGGTTCAGGGAACAGGGTCTTCAGTAGGGAAAAGCATACTAGTTGCTGCTCTTTGTAGAATTTTTAAACAGGATGGGTATAAGGTTTGTCCATACAAATCTCAGAATATGTCCTTAAATTCATACATAACCTTAGATGGTAAGGAAATGGGTAGAGCACAAGTATTACAAGCTTATGCTGCAGGACTAGAACCAGAAAGCTATATGAATCCTATTTTATTAAAACCAACTAGTGATAAAAAATGCCAAGTAATAGTAAATGGTAAGGTTTATGAAAATACTGATGCAGTTGGATATCACAATTTAAAAGATACATTTAAAGATATGCTAAAGAGGGATTTTAAAAAAATAGAAGAAGAGTTCGATATTATTGTTATGGAGGGTGCAGGTAGTCCAGCTGAAATTAACCTTAGGGATAATGATATTGTAAATATGGGAATGGCTGAATTAGTAGATGCACCAGTAATAATAGTTGGTGATATTGATAAGGGTGGAGTATTTGCATCCTTAGCTGGAACACTTCTTTTATTAACAGAAGATGAAAGAGAGAGAGTCAAAGGAGTATTAATTAACAAATTTAGAGGAGATATTTCATTATTAACTCCAGGAATTGAAATGATTGAAGATATTATTAAGAAACCAAACTTAGGAGTTGTACCATATTTCAGATTAAACTTAGAGGATGAAGATGGATTCTTATATGAAATGAATAAGAAAAAGAATAATCCTATTGATATTGGGGTGGTAGTATTACCTCATGTTTCAAATTTAACTGATGTTGATGCTTTAAAGGTTGAGGATGATGTAACTGTTAGATACATTACTAAAAGAGAGGAATTTGGAAATCCAGATCTTTTAATTATACCAGGAAGCAAAAATACAATTGATGATTTGGAAGCCTTAAGAAAATATGGATTAGCAGATGAGATTTCTAGATATAGTGAAAATGGTAGAGTACTTGGAATTTGTGGCGGATATCAAATGATGGGAAGCAAAATACTAGATCCTTATGGAGTTGAAAGTGCTAAGAAAGAAACAGAAGGACTAAATATTATTCCATGCGTTACTAAATTAAACAAGGAAAAGGTTATGACGCGTGCTGAAGGAGTTACAGTTTTAGGTGATAAGGTCTATGGGTATGAAATACACATGGGTGAAACAACAGCAGAGAAAGAATATACCTATTTACTGACTCTAAATAGTATAAATGGTGAGACAAAGAATATATTAGACGGATATATAAGCGAAGATAAAAAAGTAATGGCAACATATCTACATGGTATATTAGATGGAAATGAATTTAGGGCATCACTATTAAATTGTATTAGAAGAGATAAGGGACTTGAAGAAAAGGAATCATTAAAATATGAAGCTCAAAGAGAAGAAGAAATTGATAAGCTTGCAGATATTGTGCGAAGCTCAGTAGATATAAAAGCTTTATATGAAATAATGGGTTTAAATTAAAATGGATTTTTTAACTTTTAACTTAATATCAATAAGTGGGGCAATGATTTTAGATTTTATTTTTGGAGATCCATATGGATTTCCACACCCTGTAATATTCATAGGAAAGCTTATAAGTAAGCTTGAGAAATTATTTAGAAATAAATTTACAACTAATAGAGAATTAAAATTAAGCGGTGGAATTTTAGTTATTATCATTGTTTCTATTACATTTATAATTCCATTAGTAATATTAATTAGTGTAAGTTTTAATAAATGGATGCTTCTTATTGTTAATACTTTTTTATTGTATACAACCTTAGCAGCTAAATGTTTGAAGGGTGAAGGTGATAAAGTATATGATGCCCTTAAAGCAGAAGATATAGTAAAAAGTAGAATTCAGGTTTCCTACATTGTAGGAAGAGATACTAGTAATCTAAACTTCAAGGAAATTGCCAGGGCAACAATTGAAACTATTGCTGAAAATGCATCAGATGGAGTCATTGCACCAATGTTTTATGGACTGATTGGAGGTGCTCCATTAGCCATGGTATATAAAGGCATAAATACAATGGATTCTATGGTTGGATATTTAACTAAGGAATATAAATATATAGGATTTTTCCCAGCGAAGATTGATGATTTAGTGAATTTTATTCCAGCTAGGATAACAGGTATTTGCATGTGCCTTTCAAGCTTTATAGTTGGGGGAAATAGTATTTGTTCCTTTAGAATAATGCTTAGGGATAGAAAGAATCATAAGAGTCCAAATTGTGCTTATCCTGAAGGTGCAGCAGCAGGCGCACTTAGAATTCAACTTGGAGGGACTAATGTATACTTTGGGGAAGTTATTGAAAAGCCAACCATAGGTGATAAGATAAATGAAATTAATATGAGTCATATTAAGGGATGTAACAGATTAATGATATCTGCTGAAATATTATTTTTCATATTATGGAGTTTAGGAATAGGAGTAGTTTTGATATGTCAAAAACTTTAACATCTCATGGAGGAGATATTTATACAGAAGGAATATTAAAAGGTGAGGAGTTACTTGATTATAGCTCAAATATTAATATGGTAGGAGTGCCTAAAAGCTTTAGTGATGGAATGGAAGAGGCATTAAAATATGTTAATTGTTATCCAGATATAGAGTATAGAGAAACTAAAAAAGCAATATTAAATTATCATAATATAAATATTAGTGATGAAAATATTATATTAGGTAATGGAGCAGCAGAGGTATTAGACTTAGCTATATCTAATATAAAAAGTATATGCATTATTGCGCCTTCTTTTTCAGAATATACAATAAGTGCAAAAAAGTACGGAGTGAATATTATTACAAGCTACTTAAGCTCTGATATGCAATATGATTATGAGGATATATTAGAAAAGCTTAAGAATACCGAAGGGGTAATAATAGCTAACCCTAACAATCCAAATGGGCTTGGTATTGAGGAAGAAAATTTTATAGGTATTTTAGAGTATTGTGAAGAAAATAATAAATTAATTATTATTGATGAGGCATTTGTAGAATTTTTAGGAGAAGAAAGATCTCTATTAAAGTATGTGGAAAAATATAAGTGTTTAATAATAATTAGAGCAATAACAAAATATTTTGCACTTCCAGGTGTGAGAGTTGGATGGGGTATTTCTACAAATATTGAATTAGTAAATAAAATTAAATCGATGCAACTACCATGGAATATAAATACCTTTGGAGCTGTAACTTTGAAATATATTTTAAAGGATAAGGAATATATAACAAAATCTCTTGAGAAGAACAAAAAGGAGAGAGAATTCTTATTAAAGGAATTAAGAGAGTTATCTATATTTAAGAAAGTTTATGAAACAAATTCTAACTTTGTTTTATGTAGCTTAAGTAGTTTAAGGGATGATGAATTCTTTACGTATTGTTTATCTAAAAAGATATTAATTAGAAAATGTGGTATGTATAAAGGGTTGGATGATTCATTTATTAGATTAGCAATAAAATCTAGAGATAATAATAAAAAGTTGTTAAAAGTATTAAGAGAAATAAGTTAAGGATGAAAAATGATGGATTTATTTGTACAGACAGTAAATAATATAGGAAAAATAGATAAGGTTTCCCTTGAAAATGCTTGGATACACTTAGACTCATTAAGCAAACCAATAAGAAGCCTTGGGGTTATGGAAGAGATTGTTACAAGAATGGCAGGAATAACTGGAAGATTGCATAATGAGTTTAGAAAAAAATCTATAGTTATATTTTGTAGTGATAATGGTATTTGTGATGAAGGTGTAAGTGGATGTTCTCAGAATGTAACAAATATTGTAACTCATAATATTCCTGATTATAAAACTGGAGTAGGGGTAATTTCAAAATTTTATAATTGTGATTTAACAGTTGTTGATGTTGGAGTAATTGGAGAAATTAAAAATAATAAAGTGATAAATAGAAAAATAAGTGAAGGTACAAAAAACATGAGATATGGACCTTCAATGACAAGAGAGCAATGCATTAAATCCATAGAGGTTGGAATAGAAATAGTTGATGAGTTATGCAATAATGGATATGATATTTTTGGTACAGGGGAAATGGGTATTGGAAATACATCAACAAGTTCAGCGGTAATATCTGTACTACTTAATATTCCCTTAGATAATTGTGTTGGATTAGGAGCAGGATTAAATGAGGGTCAACTTCAACATAAAATTAATGTTTTGAGAGATTCAATTAGCTTCAATAATCCAAAGAAAAATGATGTTATTGATGTTATATCAAAGGTTGGAGGGTATGATATTGGGGGACTATGTGGAGCTTTTTTATCAGCTGCAAAAAATAGAAAACCAATAGTAATTGATGGCATAATAAGTTGTGCAGCAGCTTTATGTGCATATAAAATAAATCCATTAACAAGAGACTATATGTTTACATCTCATAAATCAGCGGAAAGGGCAGTAAACGAAGTTTTTAAGTATTTAGATTTAAAGCCTATTTTGGATTTGGATATGAGATTAGGAGAGGGAAGTGGGTGCCCAATTGGAATATCTGTAATTGAGTCATCCTTATTTATGTCAAGAGAAATGGATAGCTTTAAAGAAGCTGGCATGAGCGAAAGCGAACAAAATAAATATGAAATTTTATATGAGGAGAGGAAAGAATATGAAAAATAGATTTAAAAAGATTATAGCAATATTGTCTGTATTTGTATTATCATTAGGATTAGTAGCATGTGGAGGAGATTCATCTAATAAAACTGATGGAGGGGCAAAAGTTGAAACGACCCAGTATCCATTTACAGTTAAAGATAGTAATGGAAAAGAAGTAATAATAGAAAGTGAACCAAAGAAAATTATTTCTGTAGGACCAAATGTTACAGAAATGATATTTGCACTAGGAAAAGGTGATTTATTAGTTGGAAGAACTAAATATTGTGATTATCCAGAAGAGGCATTAAAGGTTCAAGAAATAGGTAGTCTTTTAACTCCTAATATCGAATTAATAGCAGAGTTAAAGCCTGATTTAGTAATTGCTTCAACTCACTTTAAAGAAGAGGCAGCAAAAAAGTTAGAAGAGTTAAATATTAAAACAATAGTATTATACTCAGAAGAAAACTTTGATGGGGTTTATAGTTCAATTGAAACTCTTGGAAAAATTTTAAACTCTAATGAAAAGGCATCAGAAATTGTTAAAGGAATGAAAGCCAAGGTTGCATCAGTTCAAGAAAAGGTTAAGGGATTAGAAGCGCCTTCAATGTATTATGTTGTTGGATATGGACAAAAGGATTCAACAGCTGGAGGAGATACTTTTATAGGTCAAATGATAGAAATGGCTGGAGGAAATAATATTGCAAAGGATAGCAAGGGATGGGGATTTAGTAAGGAAGCATTAGCAGAAAAGAATCCAAGTATGATTGTTTTATCAAAGTACAATGATACAAAAGCAGCATTTACAACAACAGATTTTTATAAAGGTTTACCAGCAGTTAAGGATGGTAAAGTTTATGAAATTGACGAAAATAAATTAAATAGACAAGGACCAAGATTAGCAGATGGATTAGAAGAATTAGCAAAAATATTACATCCAGAAGCTTTTAAATAAAGGAGATAAACAATGAAGGAATATATAAGGAAAAATAAAGGGAAATGCCTGATATACTTAATTATAATATATTCAATAATGGCTATGTGGGCTGTTACTTTAGGTTCTGCGTCCATTGGGGTATATGATGTCTTTTCCACTATTTTAAAAAGTATTCCTTTTATTGGTGATAAAATAGATGGTGGAGTAATTGATACCCACCATCTTATTATCTTTAAGCTTAGAATGCCCAGAATTATTATGGCAACATTAGTAGGAATGGGATTAGCAGTTGTTGGTGGAGGGTATCAAGCAGTATTTAAGAATCCAATGGCAGACCCATTTATATTAGGTATATCATCAGGTGCAGCATTAGGAGCTACATTAGCAATATTTTTTGATATAAATAGTGAGTTGTTTTCTTTTGGAGCAACAACTATATTTGCATTTTTAGGTGCATTATTAACAACTATTTTAGTTTATGCATTAGGTAGAGTTGGAAGAAGAGTTTCAACAACTAATATTTTATTATCAGGAATAGCAATATCATTATTAATGAATGCGTTTCAATCTACTCTTATGATAATGGCAGAGGATAAGCTAGAAAAAGTGATTTTTTGGACTATGGGAGGATTGAGTACATCCAGTTGGAAAACTATAGGTATAGTGGCTCCTATAATTATTATTGGGGTTATTATTATTTGTTTGTATTCAAGAGATTTAGATATAATTTTAACTGGTGAAGAAAATGCTAGGAGTTTAGGGATAGATACAAATAAGGTTGTGAAAATCATAGTGATTGTATCATCTTTTATAATAGCAGCAGCAACAGCCTTTAATGGAATAATAGGATTTGTAGGGTTAATTGTTCCTCATATTATTAGATTAATAGTTGGGCCAGAGCATAAATATTTTTTACTATATTCAGCTGTTGGAGGAGCAATATTCTTAGTGTTTGCAGATACTGTGGCAAGGACAATAGCATCACCTGCAGAGTTACCAATAGGAGCAGTTACTGCTTTAATAGGTTCTCCATATTTTATATTTTTATTAAATAGATATAAGAGAGGGTAAGTAATGAATAGTTTTTTAGAAGTTAAGGATTTAAGTTTTTCATATATGGACAATAGAATACTAGAAGGAATATCTTTAGACTTTGAAAAAGGAAAGTTTTATTCAATAATAGGTCCTAATGGATGTGGAAAAACTACATTAATAAAAAATATTGCTAGGTTGATTTCACCTAAAAAAAATACAATCTATATTGATGGGAAAAGTATCTGTAAACTATCTTCAAATGAGGTTGCTAAAATTATTTCACATGTACCTCAGAACTTACATATAAATTATGAATTTAAGGTTTTTGACATTGTTATGATGGCTAGGGTACCCCATAAAAAAAGGTTTGAAATGTATAATAGTAAGGATGAAGAAATAGTAATAAAGGCTATGAATGACACCCATACTCTTAAATTTAAGGATAAGCTTATTACAGAGTTAAGTGGGGGAGAGCTACAAAGAGTTATTGCAGCTAGAGCATTAGCTCAAGAAACAGATATTATTTTACTAGATGAACCAACGTCACATTTAGACTTACAGTTTCAGATAGAATTTTTAAGAGTATTTAAGGAGATATGTAAGGATAAAATTATTATTGCAGTTTTACATGATTTAAATTTAGTATCACTTTTCAGTAATGAAATAATTATGCTTAAAAATGGAAGAGTATATAAAGTTGGAGAGAGTAGAGAAGTAATAACTGAAGCAAATATAAGAGATGTTTATAATATTAATGTTAAAATAATAGAAGATTCAGGTGAAAAATATGTTTTACCAATTATATAAATTAATAAAGCCAGTGGATAACTAAGTTATTTCACTGGTTTATTTAATTGTAATATGTGGGCAATATTTAAATTAATAATTATCATTGAGAGAAGAATAGATTATTTCAATAATAATAAATATGAACTATAAATTATCCATAAGTAATTATATTAAAAAAATATATAGTGATAAAATCACATACTAATGATAAAAATAGAAGTATTATATGTGTAAAGATTATATTTATGGAGGTAGTCAGTATATGTTTAATTTTTTAACAGCCAATAGAGGAAAGAGTGTAAATGTAAATGACATTGATGAATTAATAGGAAATATTGAGTTAATAGACATTAGAGAACCATTTGAGGTTACCGCAGGAACAATTAAAACATCAAAAAATATTCCAATAATGAGGTTATTAGATAATCCAGAAAATTTTTTGAATAAAAATAAGGAATATCATATTATGTGTCAATCAGGTGGTAGAAGTGCAAGAGCCTGCTCTGCTTTAAGGGCTAGTGGATTTGATGTAGTAGATGTTATTGGTGGATATGGATCATATGTAGGTAGTCAAAGAAAATAGAATGAGAAGGAGTTGGTTTTTATGAAAAAGATTTTAATAGTTGGAGGAGTTGCAGGTGGGGCATCAGCATCAGCAAAATTAAGAAGAAATAGTGAAGAAGATCAAATAATAATGTTTGAAAAAGGTCCTCACGTATCATTTTCAAATTGCGCATTACCTTATCATTTAAGTGGAAAAATAGAGTCACCAAATACACTTGTATTAATGAATCCAGAAAAATTTAAAAAACAATATAATATTGAGGCAAGAGTTAATAGTGAAGTTATTGAGATTGATAGAGATAGTAAACTAGTTAAAGTAAGAAACCTTATAAGTGATGAAATTTATGAGGAAGATTATGATAAGTTAATCCTATCTCCAGGTGCTAGGCCAATAATCCCTAATATACCTGGAATAAATGATGTAAATATGTTCACAATTAGAAATGTTGTTGATATTGACCGTTTAAATAAGGAACTAAAAGTAATAGAGGATAAAGAAGTAGTAGTAATTGGTGGTGGATACATTGGTGTTGAAGCGGCTGAAAATTTAATAGAAGGTGGATATAAAGTAACATTAATAGAGGCATCATCACAGATCTTAAAGCCATTTGATTATGATATGGTACAAATTTTTCATAAGGAGCTTATGGATAATGGTGTCAATTTAATAGTTGATGATAAAGTAGAATCATTTGAGAAGGATATAGTTATATTAACATCAGGTAAAAAAATAAAATTTAATGCAGTTGTTATGGCAATAGGTGTAATTCCTGAGGTAGAATTAGCAAAGGTCGCAGGTATTGAAATAGGAAAAACAGGTGCTATTAGTGTAGATAAAGATTACAAAACAAATGATGAAAATATATATGCTGTAGGAGATGCAATTGAGATTAATAATATATTATCAGGAATAGATATGAAGCTTTCATTAGCTGGACCAGCTCAAAAGCAAGCAAGGTCAGTTGCAGAGCATATAAATGGCAAAAAAGGAATAAACAATGGATATATAGGGTCATCAGCTATTAAAGTTTTTAATTACAATGGGGCTTCTACAGGATTGAATGAAGGGATGATAAGGGCTTTAGAATTGGATGTAGATTATGAAGTTGTTAGGATAATTCTGTCAGATAAGGTTTCAATAATGCCTGATTCTAATCCAATACATTTTAAATTATTATTTGAGAAAAAAAGTGGTAGGATTCTTGGTGCACAAGCAATTGGTAAGGGTGATGTTACAAAGAGAATAGATGTTATTGCAACTGCTATCAAATTTAATGGCAATGTAGAAAATCTGATGGATTTAGAGCTTTGTTATGCACCTCCATTTTCTACAGCTAAAGATGTTGTTAACTATGCTGGTTATGTTGGAACTAATATTTTAAATAATACATTTAAACAAGTACAGGTTGAGAGTGTTAGATGCTTAGTTGAAAAGGGGGAATTTATTCTTGATGTAAGAGAAAAAGTAGAATACGATAATGGACATATTAAGGGTGCTAAAAATATTCCATTAAGTGAATTAAGAAATAGGATAAATGAAATTCCAAATAATGTTCCTGTATATATCCATTGTAGAACAGGACAAAGAAGCTATAATGCTGTATTAGCACTTCAAAATTTAGGATATACTAATGTATATAATATTACAGGAAGTTATTTAGCATTATCTTTTTATGAATATTACAATGATATGAGTAAAAATAGGAAAAGTATATTAACTAAATATAATTTTAAGTAATATTAAGGTTAAAGGATAGCAACTATATAATTGTAGTATGCTATCCTTTAAGTTTAGCTTTTATTTAATTTTTTATAAGTATTATCAATTAAAATTGCTCCAAGTGGTGCAGTTAATAGTATTGACATTACAGAAACAGTTAATATAGTTTCTCCAGATGAGAAGCCCATTGCCAATGGTATTGATCCAATAGCAGCCTGAACAGTAGCTTTTGGCATATATGAAAATACACAGAAAAGTTTTTCAAAGCCGGTAAGGTTGGTTTTAATAAGAGATATAAATACCCCAAGCATTCTAAAGAATAGTGCAATTAATATAATTGCTACTGATGATAACCCGGAAGATACTGCATAATTAATATTTACAGAGGCACCAACTAAAGCAAATAGGATTATTTCTGCCCAAGTCCAAATTTTATTATATTTTGATGATAATCTAACTGCAAGTTTCTCGTATTTTTTTAATATAATAATACCAATTGTCATTATAGAAAGTAATGCTGAAAATGGAATATAATTTTCTAAGGCACTTTCTAATGATAATAGTAAAAATGAGAGACTAAGAAGTATAACAACTTTTATGGTGTCTCTAATGTGGATTTTTTTGAAAAGGTTAATAATTATAATTCCTAAAATTACTCCTATAAGTATTCCTAAAATAATTGAAATTGGTATTTTAAATAAAGTTAGCGATGAAAATTCTTGGCCAATTCCTATATCAGTAAATGCAGTAAATAGGACAATTACAAAGATATCATCAACTGAAGCACCTGCCATTATTAAGTGTGGTATTGATTTCTTAACTCCATAACCTTCTTCCATAAGTTTTATCATTCTTGGAACTATTATTGCAGGGGAAACTGCAGCAATTACTGTACCTAGTATAGCTGAATCTAATAACGATAAATTAAATAGTAATGGTCCAAAAATAATGAAGGCTAATATTTCAAAAATTGCAGGAATAAAACACATTAGGATAGCAGGTCTTCCAACTTGTTTTAAATCCTTTATATTAAGAGATAGACCTGCTCTAGTTAATATAATTACTAAAGCTAATTGTCTTAACTCGGAGGATATAGATAGTAGTTTATTGTCTAGTATGTTTAATGCGTAAGGTCCTAAAATTATTCCTGTAAGAATAAATGCAATAAGTTTAGGGAGTTTTAATTTTTCAAGTATTCCTCCTAGTAATAGAGATAGTAAAAAAATTAGTGCTAAACTGCTTAACATAACGATTTCTCCTTTAAAATGAATAATAAAAAAAGCTAATGAGTCTATAACAAAAAGTTATAGAAGTCATTAGCTAAATAGCGGTTTTGATAAAATATCAAGGGAGTACTTCATTCCCTAAAAATAATTATATCAAAATATTAATTAATTACAAGAGTAATTTATGACAAAGTATATCCAACAATTTTTAGCTCACCTTTATAGTTAGGTGATGCTGGTAGTGTAATTGTATTTATACTTGAATTTATTATTGCAACTGTCATTGGTGATGAGACAGATAGGGCTAATTCACCAACAATGAAGGTTTCAGTCGCATTGAATTCTGCATGAACTAAAGGATTAAAATATATTGGTGTTCCATTTACGATTTGAACAATATCAAAGCTTAAATTATTAGGTGGAGGGGTATTTGATAGATTTAATGTGAATGAAAAATCGTAAATTCCAGGTGTTGTAATATTAATTAATCCGTTAGGAAGAATGGAGACATTTGAAGGGGCTGTTATACCAGAGCTACTTAAACAATAGCTAAATAGTATTGTGTTATATGAAAGTACTCCTTGGAATGGTATTGTAGATAAATTAGGATTAAATAATGATGAGTTTAGTATTGATATTTTAGCGGGTACTCCGGTGACTCCTTGTGGACCAGTTGCTCCCATATTACCAGTAGCGCCAATAGGACCAGTGGATCCAATACTACCAGTAGG
>JBOFVP010000232.1:0-6740 GCA_051653165.1 Clostridium sp. | reverse complement strand
AAATGAAGAGAATTGATAAGGAGTATGAAAATGCTTCTGAAACTATGGGTGTTGGTTGGATGTCTCTTTTAAGAAGGGTTATTATTCCAATAAGCTTACCTGCAATTTTAGAGAGTTTTGCTTATTATTTTGTAAACTCTATGATTACTGTTTCAGCTGTTGTTTTCTTATATTTCCCACAAACAAGGTTGGCTACTATTTCAATGATTAATAAGGCTGATATTGGTGAACTTGCTGCTGCTTCTGCTGTTGCTGTGT
Organism: Clostridium sp.; assembly: GCA_051653165.1. Taxonomy (GTDB): domain Bacteria; phylum Bacillota; class Clostridia; order Clostridiales; family Clostridiaceae; genus Clostridium. The sequence continues at coordinate 6,482 of JBOFVP010000232.1, read as the reverse complement.
TGATTATATTAACTAATATTGTGTTTAGATTATCATTTGATAAGTTGGTTGCATATTTAAAACGAAATAAGAGACTTAAGGTTTAAGATTTTAAAGTTGATTCTATTAATATAGAGTCAACTTTACTTATATCAAGGGGTTTGGGGTTATAGACAAGATTTTTTAATAATAGTATAATAGATTTTGGTGAAAGGGAGTGTTCGAATATGAATAATAGGTTAGTTTCTGTGATAATGAGTACATATAATGAGCCAGAAAGCTGGATAGATGAATCAGTTCAATCTATATTGAACCAAACATATAGTAATATCGAATTTGTAATTGTTTGCGATAATCCTAAAAATGAAAAATTAATTTCACAGTTAAACAATTATAAAGATAGTGATAAAAGAATAAAGTTAATTATAAATGAAACTAATATTGGATTAAGTCAGAGCTTAAATAGAGCAATAAAGGCATGTACAGGTGATTTTATTGCAAGAATGGATTCTGATGATATTGCTTTTTTAGATAGAATTGAAAGTCAATTAAGTTATTTAAATGAAAATAACTTGGATTTAGTTGGTGCAGGTGTTGTTTGCATTGATGAGAATGGAAAAGAGGTATCTGTGTTAAACTCATTCCCTCAAGATAATAATGCTGTGAGAAAGAAGGTTGTCCATAACAACTGTATTGTTCATCCAACTTGGTTTGGGAAAAGTATTATTTTTAAGGAATTAGATGGATATAGAGAAGTTCCTTATGCTGAAGATTATGATTTTGTATTAAGAACATTATCTAAGGGGTATGCTTTAGGTAATATTAAAAAGATTTTATTAAAATATAGAATTAGAAGTAGTAGTATTTCTAATAAAAATGGATTAAAGCAATTTTTAGTTTCTAGGGTACTATCTAATATGTATAAGGATAACCAAATTAATAGAGATATAGAAATTGTTACTGAAAATATTAATAATGCTTTTAAATCTATTAATGAAAGTGATGAGAAAAATTATTATGATGCATCACAACAGTTTACATTTGCAGCGCTTAAGCTTCAAAAGTTTAATCCAATGGGTGCAGTACCATTGCTTAAGGCTTGCTTTGGATCAAAATATTATAAGAAAAAAATAGTTTGTTATATTAGAGGGATATTATAGGGGGATTATTATGGTACATTTTATAGTTAATAAACTAAGAAAGTTCGGATTATATGATACTAAGTTTTTCATATTTTTAAAGGGATTAGCTTTAAGATTTGTTGGAAGACATATGAAGAAGTACGGAGTTGAAGCTTTAGGAAAGGTTTCTAAGGTTTTAGAGGAGTCTAAGGTTGAGTATTGGGCTGATTTTGGAACTTTACTTGGAATATATAGAGAAGGTAAATTATTATCTCATGATATGGATATTGATATGGGAATAATGAGAGAATCTTATTCTGAGGAAATGGAACAAAATCTTTTAAAAGAAGGTTTTATGAAGTTGAAGGAGTTTACTGTTGATGGTGAGATTGTAGAACAAACCTGGAAGTGGAATGGTGTTTTAATAGATTTATTCTTCTATGAAAGAAAAGAGGGGAAAATTTGTGCATATGAATTCTACACTAAGGGTGAAAGTGTTATTACAAAAATAGATGATACTAAATCTGAATGTACTGATTTAAGTGCTATGATTATGTATTTACCTGACAATGGAACTAAGGTTATAGAGTTTAATGGATATAGTTTAAGAGTTCCTTCTAATGAAGATGAGTATTTAAAGTCAGTTTATGGTCCATCATATATGGTTCCTGATAAAAATTGGTCAAGTGATAGTATGACTAATATTATGAAGTTAGATAAAGTTAATATGAGATGTGTTTACTATAAAATATAGATAGATATAGGGGAATAATGATGTATTACAAATGTAATTTAAAAGATGGACAAGCGTTGATGCTTGAAGTGTTAAAGTATGTAGATAAGGTATGTAATGAAAATAACATTGAGTATTCATTAGCGTGTGGAACTTTACTTGGAGCTTATAGACATGGAGGTTTTATTCCATGGGATGATGATATAGATATTTTAATGACTAGAGAAAGTCATAAGAGATTTATAGAGGTTATGAAAACAAAAAATGATGGGTTCTATGTAATGGACAAGTCTCTAACACCTGGATACGCATTTGAATTTTCTAAGGTTATGATGGAAGATACAATGTGTGGAGTTGGGGATGATGGTACTACAATAAAAATGCACAGAGGGGTATTTATTGATATATTTATTTGTGATTTTTATACTAAGAACTTATCAAAGCGATATAGAAAGTTAGCTAGACAGTTTGAAAATGCTAGAAAAGATATAGTTATAAATAATCTACAATCAAATAAGTTGAAGTTAGTTTTTAAAACATTTAAGTTTATTTCTAAAATTTTTGTTCCTTTTAATATTGTTTCAAGAGTTAGGAGAAAATATGAAAGAGAAGATGGAAGATATTTTGGTTATGGAATAGAGCAGGCTGATGAGTTGTTTGTTAGTAGAGAAGATTATTTTCCGTTATCAAAAATAAGCTTTTGTGGTGAGGAATTTAGTTGTCCAAAGAATGTAGAGAAGATTTTAGAGTGTGAATATGGGTCAACTTACATGGAATTACCTCCAGAGGAAAAAAGATTAACACATGTTGATTATATTTCAATTAAGAAAAATGTGGCAGAAAAATATAACATTTCTATTGATGAGAATAATGTGGTAGAAGTATAAAATTTGTGAAGGTGGAAAAACGATGATTAAGGATTTATTAGTAATTATTCCAGCTTATAATGAGGCTGAGAATATTTTAGGTGTTATTGATGAATTAAGAAGAGATGTACCTTATTGTGATATTCTAGTTATAAATGATTGTTCAACGGACAATACTTTAGGTATAATTAAAAATAGTGGGGTGAAATATTTAACTACTCCATTTAATTTAAGATATGCTGGTGTTATACAAACAGGGTTTAAGTACGCTTCAAAAAAGGGATACAAGTATGTAGCTCAATTTGATGGTGATGGGCAACATGTTGCTTTAGAACTTGATTTAATGTATAAGAAGGCTATTGAGACTAATGCTGATATAGTTTTAGGTTCAAGATTTAAGGAGAAGACGGAGTATAAGCATCCTTTCTTTAGAAGAGTTGGAACTAAGCTTTTCCAAGATATAATTAAGTATAGTTGTAAACAAGAAATAACTGATCCTACATCAGGGCTTCAAGTTCTTAAGAGAAATGTTTATGAAAGATATTCAAAGATATTTAATTATCCTGAATATCCTGATGCTAATTTAATTATTGAGATGTTATTAGATGGATATGTTATTGAAGAGGTTCCTGTTAAAATGAGAGAGAGAATCTTTGGTGTTAGTATGCACTCAGGGGTATGGCATCCTATAAAATATATGATTAGAATGTTCTATAATATTTTCATAATACTGTCTAAGGGATCTAAAAAGAAGGTTAGTGGAGGTGAAAAATAGTGGGAGCTACACTTTTTTATATAGTTATTGCAATTTTATTTATGGTAATAATAATTTCTAATGCAAGAAAAAAGAAGTTTTTTGTTAAGGAGAGCTTTTTGTGGGTAGTAGGGTGTATTCCAGTTTTATTCTTGGCTATTTTTCCAAACTCAATTAAAGTAATATCTAATTTTGTTGGAATTGATTATGCTCCATCATTATTATTTTTAATTGGTATTTTATTTGTTATGTATGTTGTATATAGATTAACGGAGCAGGTTAGCTTATTAAAGGAGCAAAATAAGGAAATAGCACAAAGGATAGTTGTTTTAGAGAAGGAATTTGAGGAATATAAGAATACTTCTAATTAATAACTAATAGAAGTTTAAAACAAGGATTTAATAAAAAGTAGTTGACTCTATTTACCTAGAGTCAACTATTAATTTATAATATATATGTGAAGTAAAATTTACAAATGTTACATGAAAAGAGGGCAATTATGCAAAAATCGTTAGCAAAAAATATGGTATTTAAGTTCATTTTAAATATATCAAATATAATAATTCCGCTTTTGGTAAATTCATATGTGTTAAGAAAATTTGGTGATGATACTATGGGGTATATTAATTACTCTCAAAGTATGTATAGCTTTGCATTAATATTTGCAACTTTTGGGGTTTATCAATATGGATTAAGGGAGATAAGTAGGGTAAGAGATAATAAGGAAGAAATGTCTAAGGTCTTTTCTAATTTATTTATTATTACTTTTGTTACTAATATTGTTACTATTATTATATATTCAATATTCTTATCGGTAACTTATTCAGGAACTATTATATATAGTGTTGCAATGATTTTAGGTTTCAATTTTGTTGCTAATATTTTTTATGTTGAGTGGGTTGCTGAAGCGCTAGAGAATTTTGATTTTATAACTATAAAATCTATTATTGTTCAATGTTTATATTTTGTGGCTATTTTTATAATGGTAAAAAATGCTGATGATTACAGGGAGTATGTATGGCTATTGGCTATGAGTACTTTCTTGAATTATATTATTAGTTTTATATATGTAAAAAGAAAGATTAAATTTAATTTTAAAGGATTAAATATTAAGCATCATATAGCACCTATGTTTATGGTTGTTATTTTATCAAATGCAAATGTTTTGTACACTCAATTAGATAGACTATTATTAGGAGCTGTTGGTGAAACTAACCAAGTTGCTTATTATACTACTGCTCAAGGAATAATGTATATTGTTAATACTCTTATGTTGACTGTGGTTCATGTTACAATTCCTAGGTTGTCTAATCTTTTATCTAATAAGGATGAAAAGGGATATGAATCTCTTTTAGATAAAATATCTAGAATGTATTTAATGTTTTTATTCCCAGCTGCAGTTGGATTGTTTGTAGTTGGTAAGGAATGTATTTTAATATATGGTGGTGCAAAGTTTGCTAATGCTATTCCATATATGTATGTATTTGCATTCTATATGATAACAATTGGGTATGAAAATGTGCTAAGTAATCAAATTATGTATTTAAAGGGGCAGGAGAAAACACAGGTTAAATTAGTTTTCTCAGGTGGAATAATTAACTTAGCATTTAAGGGATTATTAATACTTGCTGGAATATTTGGTGGAATTAATGCTATTATTACTACTGTTCTAGCTAATACTGCATTGGTTGTTTTCCAATATGTATACATTAAGAGGGTAATGAGGTTGAATATTAGTTTATTCTCATTCCAAAAAATGAAGTATTTAATTATTTCACTAATGTTTATTCCTATTACAATGATACTTAGAAATTTTGTTAGTGGGGTAATTTCATCATTTATTATTATAATCGGGGTGAATGTGTTAATTTACTTTATAGTTTTAATAATTATTAAGGATGACATGATTATGGAAGGTATTAGTATGGCTAAGCAAAAGATATTTAAAAAATAGTTGTGTGAAGCTTAATTAAAGTATTGGAGCATAGAGTATGGAAAAAGATTTTATTGATGTAATATTTTTATTAAATGAGGATAATACTTTAAGTCAAAGAAAAATTGCCTCTAGATTGAGTATATCTTTAGGTAAGGTTAATGGAATTGTTAATACTTTGATTGATGAAGGTTATATTCAAAAGGATGTTAAAAAGAGGAAGAGTATTTATACGGTAAGTGAAAAGGGTATTAAATTGCTTGGTGAGGATATTAAGGATAAAAAAAGTGCTAGAATTGAACTTCATAATGTTAATTATAAAACTTCAATTAATGAAGCTGTAATATTGGCGGCTGGTCAATGCACGGACTTTGATATACCTGTGGGGCTTGTTGAAATTGATGGAGAAGTTCTAATTGATAAAACTATTAGAATATTAAATGAGTATGGAATAAGTAGGATTACTGTTGTTGCTGGGTTTATGAGTGAACTTTATGTTGAGCATTTTAAGGGCAATAACAATATTAACTTGGTAATTAATAAGGATTTTAAGGAAACTGGGAGTATGTGTTCTTTAGATATGGCCAAGGATTTTATAAAAGATGATTTTTTACTTTTAGAGTGTGATGTTATTTTTGAAAAGTATATAATTGGGGAGCTTATAAATAGTCATTATCAAGATTGTGTTATTTTAACTAATGTTAGTGGCTTTGGTGATGAAGTATTTGTTGAAATAAGGGATGAGCATATATTTAAAATTTCTAAGGATATTAGGGCTTTTAATAAAATTGATGGTGAGTTGCTTGGAATTACTAAAATTTCTAAGAAGATGTATGACTTAATGGTTAAGGAGTATAGTTATAACCTTAATCCTTATACTAATTATGAATATACACTTTTAGATGTGGCTGTAACTTATAAGTTAGGATATGTTATATTTAGTGATTTATTGTGTGGTGAGGTTGATACTGTTGAACAACTTGAGAAGGTTAAAAATTATTTGATTCCACAAATGAAAATTAAAGAACTAAAAAAACAAAAACTTAAGTAGAATTGTAATATTTGTTTAAGAGTAATAGTGGATGTGAATAATAGT
>JBOFVP010000231.1:0-5946 GCA_051653165.1 Clostridium sp. | reverse complement strand
TTATATATAATGCAAAGTTCTCCAACAAAGGCCTTTATTCCCGATACCTCAACCGTAAGTCCAATTACTTTTTTAACTATTCCTTCAGAATAAACCGTTGGGATTTCATATACCCTATTGATTAATTCGTTAAAATTTATATCTAACATATATCCTCCAAAGCTAGCTAAACATCTCTTCTCTTATTATATTTAGAGCAACATCTACTCCAACCTCCATAACGCCACTATCTTTTTCAATAACAGCATTACCTTCTGGAATAGCTGGATTTGGAAGAATAAATATCTCTCCCCTAATTGCATAACTATTTTTCCATAGTATTAGCTTAGACGAAATTTCTTCCTCATGTATTGGATTGCATTTTATTATTATATTTTCTTCACCCTTTGAATCCTCAAGTACCTGCTCCACTAGCTTACTAAAACCATCATTCTGAGCTATTTCGTGTTTTAAAATATGCTGTGCTATTGAATAGCTTAAAGAAAGCACTTCATTCTTTTTATTAAATAAATACTCTTCATACTGTCCCTTAGCATACTTTAAAATACTTTCTGCCATTACAATCTTCTCTTCTGCCTGGGCTTTAGCCTGAGGAAGCACTTGTGAAATTGCTTCACTCTTGCCATCCTCATACCCATTGCTTTTACCTTCTCTATAAGCCCTTTCATACACCTCTTTTTCAAGTGCATTAGCCTTTTCTATAGCCTCAACCCTAATTGTTTCAGCTTCCATTTTAGCCTTCTTAAGTATGTTACCTGCAATATTTTCATAGTTCTTAATTAACTCTTCATAATTAGCTATAACATCACTTTCACTATCTTCCATATTTTCAACTTGAGCTGCCTTAAATTTCTTTACATACTGGGTAGAAATCTTCTTCTCTTGCCCATTAGTAGCATAGTTCTCTTTAATTACACTATACGATAATTGCATCTTCTCCACCTCTTGAAATTACAATTTCTCCTGCTTCATCAAGTCTTCTAATTATAGAAACAATCTTTTGTTGTGCCTTCTCAACATCCATAAGTCTAACTGGCCCTAAGAACTCCATGTCCTCCTTTAGAGATGAAGCTGCTCTCTTTGATTGATTTCTATAAATAGAGGTTGCAACTTCCTCAGAACATCCCTTAAGAGCAAGAGCAAGTTCCTTAACCTCAACTTCTCTAAGAATTCTTTGAATATATACATCATCAAGAGTAATAACATCCTCAAATACAAACATTGAGCTCTTAACTTCATCAGCAAGTTCAGCATCCTCTCTTTCAAGAGACTCTGTAATATTCTTTTCAGTTGTTCTATCAACCTGATTTAGAATTCCAACAAGAGTTTCTACTCCTCCAAGAGTAGTAACCTCTGACCTTACAACTGAACTTAACTTACTTTCAAGAACCTTTTCTATTTCCTTAATTACCATTGGTGAAGTATTCTTCATTGTTGCAATTCTATATGCAACCTCACTTTGTACTTCCTCTGATAATTCAGCTAACACTTGTGCTGCTTTATCTGGCTGTAAGTAACATAAAATAAGAGCTATGGTTTGAGGATGCTCATAGTTTATTACATTTAACAACTGATGAGCATCAGCCTTTCTAGCTATTGAAAATGGTCTATATTGTTGTGTTGCTTCAGATACTTTTTCAAGGATTTCAGCAGCTCTATGCTGTCCTAATGCCTTAGATAAAAGTGTTCTAGCATAGTCCATTCCACCTTCTAAAATATAATCCCTAGCTTTATTTATTTGTAAAAATTCATTAAGTATTTCTTCTTTTTGCTCAGATTTAACTGATGTTATATTTGCTATTTCATAGGTTATTTTTTGTATCTCAGATTCTGGCAACTTCTTTAATATACCTGAAGATGCCTCTGGTCCTAAGGTTATGAAAAGTATAGCAGCCTTTTGAACACCTGTTAATTTGCTTCCTTTAGCCATAATCTACCTCTCATTTTCCTGCATCCAGGATTTTATAATATCAACAACTTGATCTGGTTTATCCTTAGCATATTTCTTAATTTCATTTTCTCTATGAGCTTTTTCATCATCAACTTCAAAGTCAATTGGAGCATATCTTTTAGGCTCTTTATTTAATGTATTATCATCAATAACAACATCTAAAGCTCTTTCATCTTGTTTTTCTTTTCTTCTTCTCATAATAATAATTAAAGTAATTATTATAGCAATAACTCCTAACACAGCTAATGCAATCATTCCAATTCTCATAAATTGTTCTCTCTTAACCTGTGCGTTCATAGCATCAATTTCTTTTTGAGCATCATCCTTAGTTGTTGGATCAAACTGCATACCAACCACACTAATTTTATCTCCTCTTTCAATATTAATACCAATAGCAGAACCTATAGCATCCTCAAGAGTATCCTTTGTTCCTGCGTCTAAAACTCCATCTACAAACACAGATGTTGTCATTCTTCTTACTTCACCAGGTGCACTAATTGTTACTGTTTCGCTTTTACCGCTTTCATAATTAGTTGTAGAACCATCCTTTATAGATGATGAGTTTCCATTGCTGTTTCCAATAGTTGGACTCATATTATTATCAACAGGGCTATTGCTATCAGCTCCAGTGTTTCCTGTTGTTTCTTCTCTATTTAGCTCTTGTGAAACTATAACCTTGTTTGGATCTATTGTTGTTTCAGTTTTCTTCTTAGAGTCAAAGTCTAGATCAACTGCAACTGAAGTATTAACCTTCCCCTTACCTATAACTGGTTCTAAAAGCTTAACAATTTCACGTTCAAGCTTTGTTTCAAAATCCTTTTCTAGTTTTTGATGATTTGATATAGTCTCAGCGCTAACACCTCCTGTACCTTCTTCTCCACCATTATTAATATGAGCAGTTAAAAGGTTCATTTTATCATCAATAACCTCTATATTTTCTTTAGGTATATTTTCTGTACTCCCAGATACAAGAGCAACAATAGATTTAACTTGTTCTTCTGTTAAAGTTTGTCCAGGCGTTAACTTTAAAGTAACTGCAGCCTTTCCTGGCTCCTTATCTTGAATAAATACAGAATCCTTTGATGGTGTAATATGTACTCTTGCATTTTCTACCTGTGGAAAGCTCTTTATTGTCTTCTCTAACTCTCCCTGTTGCATTCTTAACTTTTTAATTTTAAACTCTTCATCTGTCATACCAAAGGATGATGAATTATCCATTAACTCATACCCTTGACTTCCTGAAGATATTTCAGGTGCAAGTTCTAATCTTAAAGAATCAACCTTTTCCTTTGGAACTAAAATAGTTTCTCCTTCAATTTTCACATCTACCTTTTGTTCTTTCAGCTTTGATGTAATTAACTGCGCATCCCTTGGGTCTAAATTTGAAAATAAAACTTGATACTTATTTCCCATAGACATTGTTATAAAAACTATAATAGCCACTAATGTTGATACTAATCCAACTACTATTGCAATTTTTAACACTTTCCCAAGAGACTTAAATTTAGCCCAAAGCTTTTTAAACATTTCTGAAAGCTTTTCCATTATATAAAGCACTCCTCACTATAATTGCATTCTGTTTATTTCTTGATAAGCCTCTACTAGCTTATTTCTAACCTCTACTGCCATGTTTAATGCAATTTTAGCCTCTTCTGCTGCTAACATTACTTCATGTATCTCAATGTCCTCACCCTTAACTAACATCTCTGTTGCATTTTGAGATGCAATCTGTTTGTTGTTTAACTCTTCTAACCCCGCTTTTAAAACATCACCAAAAGATGTACTAGACTTCCCTAAAGTCTTTTCTTTGTTATCTACATTATTTAAAAATACCCCTTCATTTGGTGTAAAAGCATTTATCTTCATTTATGTAACTCCTATCTTCCTATTTCTAATGTTTTCATAAACATTGATTTTGTAGCATTTAACGTATCTACATTTGCTTCATAAGCTCTTGTAGCTGCTATCATATCCGCCATTTCATTTAATGGATTAACATTTGAATATGTAACATACCCTTCTTCATCTGCATCAGGGTGTCCTGGATCATATGCTCTTCTTAATGGTGATTTGTCTTCTACTACTCCAACTGCTTTAACACCATTTGCATTTCTTTCTTTGTCTAAGGCTTCTTGAAAAACTGCAACCTTTCTTATATAAGGCTCCCCATTTGCTCCTCTTGTTGTTTGAGCATTTACCATGTTTGAAGTTATGGTATCCATTCTTAATCTTTCTGCTGCTAACCCACTAGCACTTACTCTCATTGTTGAAAATATATTCATATTATCCTCTTCCTCCAGATATTACGTATTTTCTGCTACTTAAAATACCATTAGCTCTTTGAACTAACGCATTATACTTTAAGGTATTAGCGGCTTGATTTACCTTCTCTATGTCTATATCCACATTGTTTCCATCTAATCTCATGCTTGTACTTTCATCTCTTACAACTTCTATGTTTCCCCCATGAGTACCTACACCTTCAATGTGTCTATCTTGTGTTGTCTTTAATCTTATCTTATTGTTTGTCCCATTTAAATTCTCTTCAAATACAACGTCAAACTTTTTATATCCTTTTGTGTTTACGTTACTTATATTATTGGCTATATTTTTCCCTCTTACTGCTGATGCATCTAGCCCTTGTTTTACTAAATCGTAGGTACTAAGCCCTTGTACTGGCATGTAACCACTCCTTTTAATTTATTCCCGCATTTGTAATTTTTTATAAAAATTTAGCGTTTTTTTAAATTATATCACTCACTATATATTATATTCTATTTTTTATGAACTTTCTACCAAATTTTTTTGAATTATCCATGAACTAACTTCATTTTTTTAACTTAATTTTAATTATACATTAAAATTAATTAAATGTTTATATTACTAAGGTCCCTTTCGTCCGATTTTTTTCGCACTTTATTGGATTTATAATCCTTATTTTAATAAATTCAACCTTTTTATTTTATTTTTTCAATTTATTGTTCATTTTTGTTTAATATTATTAAAAAATTTAAGTAAATTCCATTGTTTTTTAACAAAAAAAAGATGCAAAATATCTTTAGCATCTTTCTTCAATATTATTTCTTATTTATTCATACTTTTAATAATTTATCTTTTTATTACTTAACTCTCTCTAATACTTTTAAAGCATCCATTGGAAGATTATTGCTTTGTACCATTAAAGCTAATGATGTATCTATTAATATTTGAGTTCTTGCAATTTCTGCCATTTCTAGGGCTACATCACTATCTCTTAGGCTACTTTCAGCTCTTTGATTTACTTCTATGTTTTTGCTCATGTTTTCAGCTGTTGTTTCCATTCTGTTTTGGATTGCACCGTATTTCCCTCTTATTGATGATACTTGTGCTATGGCTGAATCTATCACGCCTAAACTTGTTGCTATTGCTTCACTATCCATTACACTTATGTCTTTTAGGGTGTTTCCATTTTCATCTGTTAAGGCACTTGTATTAACATTAAAGGTTGGTATTTTCATGGTTTCCTTTGAGTTTGCTCCAACTGTCATTACAATATTGTTTGGATAGTTGTTGTTGGTTACTCCTTCATCTCCAATTATGTTTTTACCGTTGAATTCTGCATTTTTTGCTGTGTAGTCTATGTGTGATTTTAGTGTGTCTATTTCTCTTTGTATTGTTTCTCTATCTTCTTCTGTGTTTCCTCCTGCTCCTGCTTGAACAGTTAGCTCTTTCATTCTTGTTAAGGCGTTTCCTACGGTGTCTAATGCTCCATCGAAGGTTTGCATCATACTTACTCCGTCTTGTAGGTTTCTTTGGGCTTGAGCTAATCCCCTTATTTGCATTCTCATGGTTTCACTTTGCCCTAGTTTGTTTGGATTGTCTTTTGATGTATTTATTTTTTGACCTGAACTTAATCTATCTAATGCTGTTGAATTCATTCCTAGGTTTTTTTTGTAGTTTTGATATATTCCTAGTGATGCCATATTTTGATTTAATCTCATAGTTCCTCACTCCGT
>JBOFVP010000230.1:0-2247 GCA_051653165.1 Clostridium sp. | reverse complement strand
TGGTCTTAAAAAGAAATTATATGGAGCATGAAGATTTTCAAGCTTTTCAATATATTTAGTTTTATCAATATAAATATAATTATTTTCAATAATAGTATTGTAATTACTAATACCATATGGCAATTTTTTCTTCATAATCTTCTCCACTTCTTATTCTCACACTTTAATATATTATAAACTACTTACCCTAAAAACTCTATATTTTAACTATATTATTTCCATAAACAACCCAAAAAAATCCTTTTTGAGAGAAAAAGTAAATTTTAGATAAAAAGTAAAAGTGAAGAGAGAAAAGTTATGGATGAAATCCCTAGGGGATTTCTTAAAAATAAATTCATAAGAAACTCCCCGAGTTTCCACCTCAACTCTTCACTCTTCACTCTTCTCTATTCACTATTCACTATTCACTATTCACTATTCACTATTCACTCAAAACTAAACATACCTGTTTACGATAGTTTTCATTTCTTCCATTGCTTCTTCCATATCAGAAACTAATTTTAATTGATTTCTAGCTCTATCTAAGTTATGGTTCTCTCTAGCTATTCTAAAATAAGTATCTCCACTTATATGATCCATTAAGAATCTCATAGCTAACTCTAAAGTTATAAGCTTACATGAGAAAGGCAACAACTCTATTTCCTTAGCTGTTAAATCCCCCTTAGCTCCACCAACTGATTCTAAGAAACCTTTAGTAAACTGTTCAAACAGATTAATATCAAAGTTAACTTTAGAAAGATCTGCTTCATCCTCTTCTGCTGTAGTAGCACCAGAACGAATAGCATCACCAAAGTCATATAAAACAGAACCTGGCATTACTGTATCTAAATCAATAACACAAATACCTTCCCCTGTAACATCATCAATCATAATATTATTATACTTAGTATCATTATGAGTAACTCTTAAAGGAATATCACCAGAAGCAATTAAATCAACTACCTTCTTAGTGTCTTCAGCTCTAGTCATAATGTAATCTATTTCAGCTGATACCATAGCTACTCTACCACAAACATCCTTTTCCACTGCTTCTTTAAAAGCTTCATATCTTTTAGCAGTATTATGGAAGTCTGGAATTGTTTCATACATTTCACTAACTTCAAAATCACTTAAATACTTTTGGAACTTACCAACAGCCTTACCACAAGTATAAAAATCCTCTGGTTTTTGAACCATCATATAAGTTTTAGCTCCATCTATGAATAAAAAGCTTCTCCAATACTCACCATTATGAGTTTTATAATAGCTCTTTCCATCTAAGGTTTTAACAAGATTAAGAGATTCTCTTAAGTGATCTCCACCGCTTTCTTTTACCTTATTTGAAATGTGAGAAGTTACTTTACTTATATTATCCATTAATCTTTCTGCATTTGTAAAAACATCTGTATTTATCTTTTGAAGAACATATCTATTAACTTGTCCATCCTCTTTATCAAAGTCTACAAAATATGTGTCATTAATAAGACCACAAAAATGATTCTCTGATGTTAATAGCTTACCTTCAAATTCAAAATTACTAACTATCTCTTTAAAATTACACTTTTGTTCCATACGGTTATCTCTCCCCTTAAATGTTCTTTAAAATTTAAAATCCCCAATACCAATAATGCAATATAGAATTACACTAATTTATCTCTTTGTTACCATTGCTAACTCTAGTAACTTTACAGCTAGAAATTAAGCACTGATACTCACCTAAACATATTTTTCTAAGGGTCAGATTTAGTAATGTAAATTTTCCAAGACTCAATCTGACACTAAGAATCACTTTATATTATTTAACTCAATCTTCACAAAATATTAACAACAATACCACTATTTTACCATATATTAACTAAGTTTACAACTTATTGTTCTGGTCCAAATATGAAATCATGCATAGCTTTTTTATTAACTTCCTCATCCCAATTTAGATGATATACACCATTTAAGAAGTGAGAAGTTGTTCCATCTAGTGGAAGTCTTAATTCATCAAGTTGGTCAAAGTTCATTGATAAAAGAAGTGTTCCAATATCAATTAAATCCAATAATGAAATGTTTGTTTCTATTGTTGAAGAAACATCTCTTGCCACTGTTGGAAGCTTTGTTATATCCATAGCTTTACCTTTTTTAAATAATGCCATTAGAACTTCTCTTTGTCTGCTGCTTCTTGCTGCATCTGAATCTATTTTTCTGATTCTTGAGAAGGCTAGTGCTTGCTTTCCATTTAAATGAACATTACCTGACTTTGTTAGTTGTTTTGATCCT
>JBOFVP010000229.1:0-2402 GCA_051653165.1 Clostridium sp. | reverse complement strand
AGCACCTCCACTTTTGGTATTTGTTATTCCATCAGTTTTGACATATCCTGAAAAAGTATAGGTTTTTCCCTTTTCTAAGTTAAGTATCTGCTGCATATACCCTCTACCTACATTGTTACTTTTTACTGCCTTTAAAGATTTATTTTCAAGATACTTAATCTTTGATTCTGATGAAAAAATAGTTTTTGAGTTGTTGTCATCATTATGACTCCATCCTACTATATTATTTTCAAAGTTGCTATTAGATAGCCTATTATTAATTTCATTTTCTAATTTATATATATTAATATCAGCTGCCGCACTTCCTTCATTTAATACCAAGCCATCAAAATATGCTGTTCCAGATTCTTCTGTAATAACTGTCCTTGCAATAAAATCTCCATTTACTGCATCTTGTGGGATAGTGAATGTAACAGTTGTTCTAGTCCAATCCTTATTCCCATTAATTGTTGATGATTGAGCTTGTACCCAGTTATTATTTTTGTCCTTATAGTGTACTAATAGAGCTGCACCTCTATTTTTTGTATTTGTTATTCCACTGGTTTTTATATAGCCAGAAAAGGTATATGTTTTTCCCTTTTCCAGACTTAAGTATTGTTGCATGTATCCTCTATCTATATTATTTGTTTTTACACCCTTGATAGATTTTTCACCAACAAATGTATCTCCTGTTTCTATAGTGAAATTACTTAAAGAAGCACTATCATTTTCGTAGCTCCAGTTTGAGATACCCTCTTCTAAACTGCTATTTAAAAGCAAATTCTTGATAGATTCCCCTTTATCCAAAGCCCCTAATGTGGCTTTTGTTGTATTTCCATATTCATCATATTCAAAATTATATGTCATATTTGTAGCTGTAATTGCTGACTTAATATTTCTTGTCCCATAATAATATTGGTATTTAAATTCATTTCCTTTTGCATCAACACTCTTAATTAAATCATTATTGTCATTATACTCAAATTTAGATTTAGTTTTGGCTAAGTCTTCACTTGATATTATATTACCCTTACTATCATACTGATAACTTACTCCAAATTCCTCTTTATAAAGCTCCATTGTATCTATATAGGCTATGTTAGCATTAAAATTGTAATTAAAGTATATCCCTACAGAGCTATAATCTCCTTTAGCAATAAATACTTTATTTAAGTACTGCCAACTATCAGTATAATGATTAAAATCAGCACTTTCCCATTGCTCTGTTCCATCCTTAAGTGAAAATCTTAGTGTAATACAAAAACTTCTACTTCCAGTATTTAAAGCGGCTGATTTTGCCTTTACTATTGAAGAAGCAACAAATGCATCTCCTTTTTTACCTGAAATATTTATATCTTGCCACATATGCCTATTTTCATATGTGGAACCATTTACTTTGAAAACATTTCTTCCATCCTCTACGGATGTATTCCCCATACCTTGTACACTATATTTCCAAAAAGGATTATTAGCACCCGCTGAGAACTCTGAATTATTTACAAGATTGTACCTATTTTCTACCTTCCCACTCTCAAGCTGCATACAATCAAAATATGCTGTTCCAGACTCTCCAGTTATTACATTCCTAATGATTATATTGCCATCACTAGCATCTATTGGAATGGAAAATGCAATACTTACTCTCTGCCAATCATCACTTCCATTTATGAGTTTGCTTTGTATCTCTTCCCAATTTCCACTTTTATTTTTATAATGTACTAATAATCCAGCACCCCCATTATTTATCTTTGAAATATCTTGTACTTTTACATAAGCCGAAAGTATATAATCCTTACCCTTATCTCCTTCGAAAAACTGTTGACTATAACTCCTTCCACCATTATTACTCTTTTTCATTTTCATTGATACTGCCCCAATATACGCCGCCTCTGTTGTTGTATCAATCGTTGAAGTTGATTGTCCATCGTTACCAACTCCCCAATAGGAACTTCCAATCTCAAAACTCGAATTTAGAACTCTATTATTTACTGGTTTTTTCAGTTTAGATTGTAATGATATCTTATTGGATATATTACTCCCTTTTCCCTCATACTCATAGGTTTTTCCTGTTCCATCAGGCTCAGTTATTGATGTTAATCTTCCAAAACTATTAAATTGATAAGATTCTACTCTACCTTTCTTATCCGTAAGACTTGTTTCAAAGTTACCATAATTAAATTTAAGTTCTCCTCCAACTGCACCATTACTACCATATTCTCTAACTACTCTAATTTTATATGGTGCTATATCACTATATACATATTCCATTTTATCAATATCATTATAATTAATAAGTGTTATATTGTTATTACTATCATAATTATACGTACTTACAGTTTTATCTGGATACGTAATAAACTTTAACTTTTCTCCTTCATATGAAAATACAATACTCTTATTGCCCATATCAGTTAACGACTTTA
>JBOFVP010000228.1:0-1885 GCA_051653165.1 Clostridium sp. | reverse complement strand
TGGTAAAATAAGTGATTTTTCAAGTGGTTTATGGAATAAGGCAAATAACTATATTTCAGGACCAACAGTAACAAATATTAAAAATACAGTATCAATAACTAAACAAGGTTTAAGTGAAACATTTAGTGGGAAATCAAAGGTGCTTCCAAATAATATAGAAACACTACAATCAATTTCAAATGCAGGGAAAGAGGTTAAAGGAAGAATAAAATTTGATGTTGATTTGGAGATTGCATCAACAAAATTAGATGATACAATAAATATAAAGGAAACAACTAATAATCTACCAGTTTTGTATGATGAGGAATTTGCAAATGCACAGAGGAAGTTATACAAGTTGGGGGATAGTGATGGGGTAAGTAACCCTAGTGGAAGATTAATTCCTGGAAAACCAGGCGTAGTTACTGGTGGTAATTCTACTAAATTAGGTAAAAATATAATGGAATCAATAGGATTAAAAAGGTCAACTAAATGGACAGGGCATCAAGCACAACATATAATTCCAGCAGAAATGGCAGATAATCCAGTACTTCAAAAAATAGGAATGAATTTAGATGATGCTTCAAATGGAATATTATTAAGGACACCAGATGCTGACCTAAGTGCTATGTCAAGACATAGAGGATATCATTCAGTATATAATGATGTAGTAAAAAGACAGTTAAACAATATGGATGTTAATCAAAGTGTTGATATACTACAAAAGCAAGTTTTTGACTTGCAGAATGATTTAAGAAAACTACAAGAAAGTGGATTGCCATTATATCCAAGCCAGGGTGCTACTGTAGACCTATGGGAAAGAAGTCTAAATAGAATAAGAAAATAATAATTAAGGAGGAGTTATAATGGATAATTCTAAAATAGAATATGTGCATAAATTGCTATATAGTGAAAATGAAGAGCAGATTATTAGTGAGATTAAAGGAATATCAGATAGTAAATTATTACATGTAATTGCAGGAAATTATAACTGGGATAATGGTTTTGATATTCCATATAGTATAATAAATAATAAGAGTTGTGATTTAGGTACTGCACTAATGATTTTCTATAATGCAGATGGATACAGAGTATTGGAAAATAATGATGAGCTAAAAAATCCTAACTTAAAACAGTGGGCTAATTTTATTTCAGAAATAGAGAAAGGAATTTTAAATAATAGATTTAGAGGTAATAGTATTAAATTTATACCACCATTAACTAAAGTGCAAATTTTTAAACTGAAAAAAAATAATCCCAATATAGATAAAGTATTTTTAGAAGAATCTGATGGTGAAGTAATTGAAATGCCAATTATCTAAAATTAAATGCATAATAAAGGATAGGGTGACTGCATAAAAATCCTAGATAGAATAAACGAGTAAAATCAATAATACTAAGAAAGTTTAATAATGCATAACTTAAATAATGCAGTGAAAGAAGTTAAAAGGATTAATGTTTCAGTAATGAGCATTAATCTTTTTTTCACATGGTGAAATATTTATAATAGATAAGATAACTAGGGTTGAAGGTTATCGTAAGCTGATAAGCAAGGAAATCCTAGGCTCAACAATTTCACTTAAAATCGAGGGGAATTCAGAACATATAATATGTAGTAGAAAAATATATAATATATAAAAGGAAACACACTACTCATATGCATTCGTAGGTGTAAGTTCTACTAGCTAAATGTAAAATTTAGAGTCTCACTTAAAAATAAAAAGTAAAGATATTTGGGGTATCAATGATGAAGGGGCTCTCATCAGCTCCGGTAGCATTATCAAATATAGGAGAAGGCACAAGTGATTTATTATATAATATAGGTAATTCAAGTAGTTTAAGTGAAGCATTTGGTTATATAGGAGGCGCTGGAAAAGGAGTAATAGGAGGTATAGGAGGATTTGTA
>JBOFVP010000227.1:0-1143 GCA_051653165.1 Clostridium sp. | reverse complement strand
CAATAGTCTCATTATTTGAGATTAATCTAGGTACTAATAAAAATCCTATTTTTTTAGCTCCACTATGTGTAAATGAAACCTCTTTTACTTCTCCACCTGACTTCATAACTAAGAAGTTTGCTTGACCAAGATTTGATTTTATTAATCTTACAATTTCACCTTCTGTGTTTACTTTTGTATTATTTACTGAAATTATCTTATCCCCTCTTCTAAAACCATGCTTATATGCAACTGAATTAGGTATAACTTCTAATATTGATAATCCACCTTCATCAGATGTAAATAGGTATTTCCTCTTGTCCTCTATTCTTTTTTGAATTTCTAACATTAATTCATGGGCTATTGGTGCAAAAGCTAAAACTATCACTTCTCCAATTATACCCAAAGTTGCAATTCTTGATACTAAGCACAGAATAATTCCATAACCTAAAATAAACACACCTGATGCTACAAGCTTTTTTTCTTTACTATATGTAAATGTTGTAGATGAGTATCCTAATACCCCAAACAAAGGTAGCATTACTAATAATGAACTTCCACCTATTGTCGGTGATGATAAAATAGGCCACCATCCAGGTGTTGCAACAGTGTCTCCAGCTACTGATGTCATATCTATTCCTGAAAATGCAAGAATTATTGCTATTGGTAACATCCATTGTCTATTAAATGAATATCCACCTAAAATCCTTCCTTCTTTAGTTTTAAAAACTGGAATAGTTCCTCTGCTTCCATCTACCATAACCAAGATAGCTTCTACAATATGAACTACACCTACAAAAGTCATTAACATTGCTATATCAACATTTAAAATCTTTTTATCTGTTATAAAACTTAACACTAAGCTTAATGCTCCTAGAAAAGCTGCTGAATATGAGAAACAAACAAATCTTGGTTTTATAACCATAAATAATATTGAAATTGCTAAAATATATTCTATTCCTGAATTATTTGTAAAGGCTACACCTAATCCACTTAGTATTAAGCTTCCTATTGCCCCTGCTATTATTCCTAATACCATTTGTGATAATGTTAATTCTAGGGGAGAAGATATTCTCTCCCCAATTATTACTTTTTGCATCATTGATATTTTTCTGTTTCTCCAATAAAATGCTATTGCTACAAAAATTAATATCAACCTTAAGT
>JBOFVP010000226.1:0-1905 GCA_051653165.1 Clostridium sp. | reverse complement strand
TTATTTTATAAAAGAATAGGTAGAGATTTTAGTTATATAGGAGGTATTATGGCACTTAATAATAAATTGCAAATTACAGATTCAGTAGAGCTTGCTAGAGTAGAGGAAAAAATAAGTAAGAAAAAAGCTATTGAATTATTTGAAGGTGGATATTTAGATAGACTAGAAGCAGGAAAATATAATACATTAGCTCAAATTCATAAGTTTTTATTTGAGGATATATATGAATTTGCAGGAGTTGTGCGTGATGTGAATATTGCAAAAGGGAATTTTAGATTTGCTCCTGTTATGTACCTAGAAGCATCATTGAAATATATTGAGTCAATGCCACAATCAACTTTTGAGGAAATAATTGAAAAATATGTTGAAATGAATATTGCTAATCCTTTTAGAGAAGGAAATGGAAGAAGTGCACGAATTTGGCTTGATTTAATATTAAAAAAGGAATTGGGTAAAGTAGTTAACTGGAGTGATGTTGATAAGAATGATTATTTGCTTGCAATGGAACGTAGTCCTATAAAAGATATAGAGATTAAGTATCTTTTAAAACTAGCATTAACTGATAAAATTAATGATAGGGAAATTTATATGAAGGGAATTGATACAAGTTATTATTATGAAGGGTATACTATTTATAAAATAGAAGATTTATAATGCTATAGATTTATTTGATGAATCTTTTAAATTAAAATATGTAAGACTGATACATCTCTTGTCAAGTAAACAGGGGATGTATCAGCATGGACATACCTTTTTCTTATATTAATATAGGATATACTATCCCTTATTTTTAAATCTTTCTAATTTTGAATTTAAGTCCTTTGTATCAACCAAATTAACCACATAAATACTATATCTCATAGCAACAACAGCACACTCTAAAACAAAGATTAATAATAGATTTCCCCATAAAGGTAGACTTGGAAACCATGAGAAAACCACAGCAGATGAAATAATAATAATGTTAGATAATATTGCCCAAAGAGCAGTATTTGTTTTTTTCTTTTCCTTAGATAATTCATCATAATTATGAAAGAAATAATATTCAATTAAGGCAACCAAGAAAGCAATAATAAATGTTTCAAACAGAGTAAAAATACTAATTGTAGTAGTGCCAAAAAATAGATTTACTATAGCTATAAAGAATACTATTCCTAAGCAATATAGTGAGGCTTTAGGTTTAATTTCAGATCCGAATCTATAAAATTTATTAAACATTTCCATAAAAAATCCCTCATTTCATTAAATTATATTTCAAGCTTTTGTCTTAATATTGGAGCATAATGTCTAGAAACAATTATTCTCTCATGATTTTTCATAATTACTTCAATTCTTCCAGAAGTAAAGCTTCTTAATTTTTCTATTTTGTGTAGGTTAACAACCATAGACTTACTTATTCTCACAAAACCTACAGAGGAGTAGTTGTTTTCAAGCTCAGCTAAGTTTAATGCAGTTTGATATACTTCATGTTCACTGTATAGAAAAACTTTCTCATCTACAGATTCACAATATAATATTGAATCAGGTGATAGAAAAATCAACTCATTTTTATCTTTAAAAGCACAAAGCTTCTGTGTTCTTGATTTTAGAAAGGATAGTATATGAAGCATTTCATCATCAATGCTTTTGCAACGTAAAATTATTTCATTTTCATCAATATCCATATGCTCAACAGTTATCTTCATAAGCACACTCCTTTAATTAATTTGATAAGGCCTTATCTATAGTTTAAGTATATTTTAGAGTGGTGGATTTATCAATATATGTACCGTTAAGTGGGTATTATTTGGGGGTAAGATGTATCTTGAAAAGATGAAATGTTGATAATATATGGTGGGGGTGAGTTTGGAGTAGTTCTTTCAAGGAAAATAGATACTTTAGAATAAAGAAAAATGAACTGTATCA
>JBOFVP010000225.1:0-3169 GCA_051653165.1 Clostridium sp. | reverse complement strand
TTCTTATTCACATTTTATGAAATCTCTGTTTTCTGATGCCCTATCGTTGCTTTTTAATGTATTTATATTGATTGATGTATTGTATAGTTCAATTATTTATTCTATTTAACTATTTTATTATTTATTCATTGGTTATTTACTTATATTTTCTACATTGATTATTACTTTAGTTCTTATCTGATTAGATTTTCTTTTATTATCTTATTATTTATTCTGAATAGATATTATTTCTATTACTCAATTATCTATTATCAATTCTTTATTTTTCCTAGTGCTTCTTTATCTTTTCTTCAATTTCTTTATTCTTATTTATTTTATTGAAATAGACTTTAGGTCTATTTCAATTATTATTTCTCTTTAGGTTCTTGTTGCCCCCTATCCCCCCGTTCCTCTTTCCGAGTCCCGAGTTCCTATTTCCAAGTTCCATTATTTATATGTTTTATCTTTTCAATTCTTTTTATTTTTTAATGGAATTGATTTTTCTACTACATATTATATGTTCTGAATTCCCCTCGATTTCAAGTGGAATTGTTAATCCTAGGAATTCCTTAGCTTTCATCTTACGGTAGTTTTCAACCCTAGTTCTCTTAGCTTTTATAAATATTCCAGTGCATGAAAAAAAAGATTAATGCCCCATTACTTAAGCATTAACCTTTTTAACTTCTTTCACTGCATTATTAGAAT
This sequence comes from Clostridium sp., assembly GCA_051653165.1. Lineage (GTDB taxonomy): Bacteria > Bacillota > Clostridia > Clostridiales > Clostridiaceae > Clostridium. The sequence continues at coordinate 2,485 of JBOFVP010000225.1, read as the reverse complement.
TATGCATTCTTAAATTTTCTTTGTATTATTGATTCAACTCTATACTGATATTACTATTTTTTATGCAGTTAATTCAGCTATAAAAATGCATTAGGTTACTTTTTAATATTTACTATTTACTATTTTCCAATTGAATTTTTTCAAACCACTCCATAGCAATATCATCTGCTGTCTTAACTAAGTCATTAGAATAGACTAAATCATATTCATATTCTGCTCTCAGACTATTTTTTGATACATCATAAACTAACTTTATTTCTGTAGGCATTTCTCTTTGATATTCTTTGCATAATTTCATCATACTCTTTATATCAGTATTTAAAATTTTAATTACGCCTTTTTGTCTCTCAACAGATGTATTATATTTTTTTTCTGTATCTATTATAGCATCATTTAATTTATGACGTTCTAATACCTTTCCATTAATATTATAAAAATAATCACTGGATACGACTCCTTCTTCAAAAGAACCGTAAATATATATTTTTTCTGCGCGGTTATCTACATATTCCAAACATATAGATACCATATCAGCCTGTAATTCACTGAAATAATCTTCAAATACTTTACTCATTACATTAATCTCCTAACTAATTTAATATATCTCTCTCAAAATATTTACCATCTATTTCATACTGTACATTAAATTCTGACGGTCGCAAACCATCTCCATCATATTTAATTTCAACATTCACTTTTACCTGTTTTCCTTCTTTAATAGCTGTAGCCCATTGATTCTCTATTTTCTTATATTGACTTAGGTTAACATTAGATGATTGTGAAACTAAATTATCCAGCTCAGGTGAACCACCAAATCTATCACCTGCTAAATGTCCTGCGTGGTCTCCAGATAATTTTCCAGGTGTATCATGATTATGTGGTAATCTACTTTCCCTTTCTGTTAATTTTAGATTATCTGTCTCAAATTTACTTATCCTTCCCATTTCATCAGTTTTATACAAGTAATCATATTCTCCTGCTTTATACTTAATATTAGGTTTTAGTTTACCTGCTTCATTAAATGGTTTAACTTCTAAATCAGCTTTACTAACCCCCTTGGGGCAGAGTCTGTCTTTATATTTTTAGTGGTAAAATTGAGTGTTTTCAACCCTTACCACAGTTTCAAGACTACTTCCAACTACTTATGATTTTTAGTGTTATGTAGTTACTTTTCCAGCCTTAATTTTCCTTAATCTGTTAACCTTATTTTATCATGCAACTTCTTTTATTTCTACATTAGGCATTACATATTCACTTTTATTTTTCATCATTCCATAGATGATGTTGTTAAGCCTTCTCATTACACACACTAATGCTTGTATCTTGGTTTTACCTTCTGAAATCTTTCTCTTATAGTATTGTAGGAAAACTGGATTTCTAGGAGTTCCTTTTTTAGAGACTTGTATCTGTTGCACTGCTAGAAAGTAGAATACTCCGTAAAGTTCTCTATTACCTTGTTTACTCTTTTTATCTTTTCCTTTACCTGCTGAACTGAAATTTACTGGTGCTATCCCAGAAAATTTAGCTAGCTTGCACTCTGTGAAAGTGATTCACACCAAATCATAGATTTGGGTTCTCTACTTTTCAGCATTATGGAATCTTTTGATATCTCCTATGTGAGCAACTAGTGCTATTGCAGTTACAGTATCTACTCCTGGAATTGTTTCTAGCTTTAAGTCTAGAAGCTTTAGTAATTTCTTCATTTCTACCTCAACTTTCTTGATTTCCTCACTCTTGAATGCAATGTCTCTTACAATGCTCTGAATTATGAAATCTCTAGACTCTTGGTATTCCCTTGTTGTATCTCCATCACTTTCTACAATGTCTAGTATTTCTTTAGCCTTTCTTGTTGAACAACTATTGTGACTAGGTTTCCTTAGAAATGCTCCTAGTTCTTCATCAGTTACACCTTGCAAGTGTTTCGGTGATGGGTACTTCTCGTAAAATGCTAATGCAGTTTTTCCATTTACATCTGAAAAAAATTTCTTGTAGCTTGGGTAATTATAGTTTAGATTTTCATGAAGTTGATTAGTTAGAGTTGTTACTGATTTTACAATAGCATCTCTTCTATTCACCATCATCTTTATAGTCCAGTATAGGTCTTGTGGATTAGCATCTAGTAGTGTATCTAGCTTTCTTAGGAGAACTGATGCAATGCAATTAGCATCCCAGTCATCACTCTTTTTAGTAGTTGGGTAACTCATTCTTTCCATATATGAAAGTGCTGAATTAACTTCTTTTACTATCATTCCTCTTTCTATTAGAAACACTGCTAGACTTCTACCATAGCCATTTACATCTTCAAGTCCATATACTGGTGTTAACTTACCTGCTATCTTATTTACTTTATTCATTAGTCTTGTGAAATCAGAAGGCTTATTTTCAATTGTTATTGAATCTATCTTCTCATCCCAGCAATCTATTATTACAGCGGTATGGGTATCTTTATGTAGGTCTAATCCAACATATATATGATTTTGCTTTT
>JBOFVP010000224.1:0-1789 GCA_051653165.1 Clostridium sp. | reverse complement strand
CAAACAGGGTAGGTCCAATTGCAGGTATTTATTGGGGAAATCCAGAAACGTAATCCATAAACCAGTCAAAAATCAAAAAATCCAGGTAGACAGTCCAAACAAAATAATAACAGGAACAAAACAAAAAGCAAACCAAAACAGAGACTCAGGCAACATGAATGAAGACACCATGACAAAAGCAGAGACAAACCAGGTATAAATAGACAGACACTAATTGAACAAACACAAAACAGCTGGGTGCAATGACAATGAGATAATGAGTCCAGGGAAGTGAGTTATGGGTAATGTAGTCCAAGGGGTGAAAACAAGAGTCCAGGATGGAGTGCCCTCTAGTGGCTGACTAGGGCACTCTCACTAGTGATCATGACAATGTGCACTTCAATGTATTTTGATAACATTACAATTGCAACTAAATTTCACTTTAAGAGTGTTGGACATACATTTATGTTATACTGAGGCCATACTATTATTTTACTAATAGTGACATTAAAACACATTTCAAGCATAATAAAATTGTATTGTAATAACACTTTGAGTGAGATGTAGTATGCTGAAGACATACTCCACAAACTGCTTGCAATGACATTGGAAGTACCTTCAACTCAGGCTTCTATTGTATTTTAGGTAACACTAAAATGTGCTAAAAGTGCCATTTAATTTAACTTAAAGTGTCATTAAAATACACTTCATGCAGGCTAAGACTTCTGTTTAATAGTACCTTGAGAGCACTGAAAAAAATTGGCATTTCGTCATAATCTACTTACAGTGATTTATACACCAGGATTGAATATTTGCTTTACACTGACATTTCATTTCATACAAACCACTTTATATACAAACAACTCCCAAATCTTGTGCTTGTCTAGATTTGAACCTGGGTCCCTCACGGACAAAGGCACTGTCTTGGATTGTTGGTCTTGGTCTGGATAAAAAAACAAAAAACAAATCAGTAGTACACAAAGTATGATATTTTATACTTTCAGAAATAATACTTACTGGCCTGCACAGCTCCATAGTTAAGTTTTTGGCATCTAGGGATGCACTTCTCTTCATTCGTTGACCTCTTTTTGCAGTGCTCCATATGTCTTTTCCTTGCAGAAAAGCTTTTTTTTCTCCACCATATCTTTGTATACTGCATACAGAAGGAACATCTTTAAAAGAGTAAGGACAGAAAAAACTGCAGTATGCTCTTTCAAATGTTTATTTTTTATTTTATTTTATTTTTTTACATTGATGGTCATTAAACTCACAGACCCATTCTACAGAAAGACACGTGGTCAATAGCCAAGCAGAGAAAAGCAATCTGCAAGGAGAAAATGTTTTAGAAATGGAGAGGTGGACAAGTGTGGGCAAGAGGATGGAGCAGGAGAAAATGGCAGCCAGTGTAGAGCAGGGAGAGGGGAGAGCCAAGAGAAATATATGAGAAAGGACAGGAGACAAAAATAATGCAAAGAAAGCTAGAAAGTAAAGGGAAGAGGTGATAAAGAAAGTGCTGAAGAGATGAGGAAAGTGCTGGAGAAGGAGGAGGAGAGGAGGAAGATGGAGAAAATAGAAGAGAGTAACAAAGAAGATCTCCAAGGGAAACTGTACATGAAAATGTCCTTGAAGGTAAAGGAGAAAAATGTAAAGTATGGACTTATATTTAGTTATTGTCATAGACAATTAGTTTTATTCTGAATTTTATTTGCATTATATTTTTGTATTTGTATTGTAAAGAGAAGTCAACTTTTAGCATTTGTCCTCTATCACAGATGCCACCTAATGATGATCTTATTTATCCTGGTGCTTC
>JBOFVP010000223.1:0-1100 GCA_051653165.1 Clostridium sp. | reverse complement strand
CTCTTTTTAATGCCTCATCCTCCTCATCAGTTTCTCCCCTTCTCCTGGTTCCTTTTATAGGGCTTGTCTTTATCATCCCTTCTCTAACCTCTATAAACCTTTCTGGTGATGAGCTTATTATTTGAAAATCATCAAACTCCAATAAGGCTGAAAATGGTGCTTTATTTATAGTTCTTAATTTCCTATATAACTCTATTGATTTTTTATTATTTTTACATTTAAACCTTTGAGTCATATTAGCAATATATACATCTCCACTTTTTATATATTCTTTTACACTCTTAATTGCTTTAATATAATTTTCTTTAGTAAAGTTAGCTTCAAAACTTACATCGCTCTCTTCTAAGACGTCCTCGTTAATTTTTTTTCCTTTATATATTAACTTTTCAAGTTTCTCTATACTAATATTCTCATCATCTAAGATGCCTCTTGCCGTTATAAAAGTCCTTTTCCCTATTAAATCAAATATAATTATATTATCATAAAATTTAAATATACAATCAGGAATTGAAAAATCTTCACTGCTTGTGTTAGGTACACTTTCAATAATTCTACCAATATCATATGAAAAATACCCTATTGCACCTGATTCTAATGGAAAATTACCCACTTTTTCATATTTATATTTATTTATTAATTTTTGAAGTTCTTTAAATGGATTTCCTATTAATTTATTATTATTTATAGTTATGTCATTTCCTTTTGATGAAAAAGTAATAAAACTATTTACACCTATAAATGAATATCTAGATAATTCTCTATCCTCCTTTGAACTATCTAGCAAAGCTTTATCTTTTATATAATCAAGTGACTCATATACCTCCAATGGATTTAAATTGGTTTTTATTTCTTTTATCATAGCGTTTCCCCTCCGCATATCTTGGCGAAGTTCCTCAATAATTCATGTCCATCCTCTGTTAATTCAGCTTCTGGATGAAATTGAACTCCATAAACCTTATACTTTTTATGTTCAATCCCCATTATTACACCATCATTTGTAATTGCTGTTACCTCAATATCACTAGGAACCTTTTTTCTATCAATTTCTAAAGAGTGATATCTAGTAACATTTAAAGGCAATTTTATATTTTTAAATATAC
>JBOFVP010000222.1:0-26212 GCA_051653165.1 Clostridium sp. | reverse complement strand
GGTTAACAGGAGCTACTGGAGCAACAGGTGCAACTGGAGATACAGGATTAACAGGAAGCACAGGTTCCACAGGTGTAACTGGAGATACTGGATTAATAGGAAGTACTGGAGCAACGGGAGTAACTGGAGATACAGGATTAACAGGAAGTACAGGTGCAACTGGAGATACAGGATTAACAGGTAGTACAGGTTCCACAGGTGTAACCGGAGATACAGGGTTAACAGGAGATACAGGGTTAACAGGAGCTACTGGAGCAACAGGTGCAACTGGAGATACAGGATTAACAGGAAGTACTGGAGCAACAGGTGCAACTGGGGATACAGGATTAACAGGAAGCACAGGTTCTACAGGTGCAACCGGGGATACAGGATTAACAGGAGTAACTGGTGATACTGGGTTAACAGGAAGTACAGGTTCCACAGGTGTAACTGGAGATACTGGAGCAACAGGAGTAACTGGAGATACAGGATTAACAGGTAGTACAGGTTCCACAGGTGTAACCGGAGATACAGGGTTAACAGGAGCTACTGGAGCAACAGGTGCAACTGGAGATACAGGATTAACAGGAAGTACTGGTTCTACAGGAGCAACTGGAGATACAGGATTAACAGGAAGTACTGGAGCAACAGGTGCAATTGGAGATACAGGATTAACAGGAAGTACTGGAGCAACAGGTGCAACCGGGGATACTGGGTTAACAGGAAGTACAGGTTCTACAGGTGTAACCGGAGATACAGGGTTAACAGGAGCTACTGGAGCAACAGGTGTAACTGGGGATACTGGACCAACTGGGATAACTGGTGAAACAGGACCAATAAATAATGCTGCTTTTGGAACTTTATCAGCAACCACTCCTGTAACTCAAAATTGGGCAGCTGGTAGTTTAGTTTCATTTGATACAACAAACAATCAAAACACAACATCTCAACCAGGTCCTAATTATACTTCTATAAGAGCAGATGTGGCAGGTTATTATTTAGTAACATGGAATGCTAGTGTAGCAGCAGATGCCATAAATGCAGGAAATACTGTGAATTTAGGAGTAAGTTATACAGGATCAACATCAGCTGTAGCAGTTGACTCATATACACTAGGGCCATCAGGTACCGCATCAGGAAGCACAGTTATTTATCTAAATGTAGGAGATACAGTTAGTCTAAAGAATTTTGATAATAATTTTGGAGTAACATTAGGAAATGCTAACATTGTAGCAGGTGGCTCACTAGCCAACTTAACAATGGTAATGGTAGGGAACTAAATAAAATAAGGTGTATCAAACATAGTTTGATGCACCCTATTAATTATTTTTTAAAACTAAATTTTTTAAATTGAAAAAATACAGTTATTAGCAGTAAAATAATTCCTACTAAAATAATAGAAAGAATAGAAGGAAGTATAGTTAAAAAGTCAGAATTCTTTTGAATATTCTCAATAGCTACCATAGCCCATCTAGTTGGAACTAATGCACCAATTTTTTGAAGCGATTCAGGCATAAATGAGAATGGCCAAAATAAACCTGAAATCATACTTAAAGAAGTAATTAAAACACTTGCAAGGTTAGATGCAACAGTAGGAGATTTAGTAACACTAATCAAGGCCAAATTAAAGGCAATTGATAAAAAGTTAAGAGCAAATAGTACATATAAATAATAAATAGAATTATCTGTACCAAAATCAAAACCTAGCAAATTACAAACCCCAAAGTAAAGTAGGGAAGTAAGAGCAGATAATAAGAAGAATACCAGTAGAGTTCCGGCATAATACTCTAACCTTGAAACCTTCCCAAGTAAAATTCTATTTTTAGTTCCTTGAGTTTCATCCACTATAATAAATTTTGTAATGAAGAAAGAAGTAGTGAATATAACCATAATTACCATACCAATAGAAGCCCCTACATTAACTCCCTTTTCATTGATATCATTAAGTTCATACTTAATAGAAGAGTTATTTAAATCATCAAGTAATTCACTTAATTTTGAACTATCACCCTTAGCTATTTTGCTTATAGAATAATAGTCAAGAGTTTTTGAATCAACGATAGAAGATAGAGTGGACTTAATTTCACTGTCAGTAACAGATTTTATATCAACTAAAGTATCCTTACCACTTAAAATATTCTCCTCATAATTAGCATGAATAATTATAACTAACTCAACCTCTTTACCAACTATGGAAGAATCAGCAGTATCTAACTTAACCTCTCTTAATGATACAGTTCCACTTTTCTTGATTGTTTCAAGTAAATCCTTAGAATATATAGAGTTATCATTATCAATATATCCTATAGAATAACTCATTTCAGATCCTAAAAGAAAACTAAACAATAGGGTAAGAATAGTTGGAATAACAATGATCCCCACAAATATACTTTTTTGTCTAGTTAAGATTTTTAAGGTGTTTTTCATAATTTTAAGCACTGATATCCCTCCTATTCCTTGAATATAAACATAAGTAGATAATAATCATAACAATAGATAAACCTAGTGTTAAAGAAATAGCTACTATAGAAAACTTATCCTTAACACCAGTACTAAGACTAATTAAGGCAGAGTTAACCCAATAAATAGGGCTTATAACAGTTAAATTACCTAAAACAGGAATAGCTTTGATCATGGAGATTGGAGTATAACAACCACCTAATAGGCAAGAAAATACTATTACCATATTTAAAGCTCCATTTAAGGATCCTGAATTTTTCATTAAGCTTCCAATAAATGCACCTAAAACAGAGGCGAAAATAGTTAGGCAAAGTAGGTTAGCTAACATAGGTAGTAGATTATCCCCCCATTTTGCATCCAAAATAAATGAGGAATAAATATATACTGTAATAATTTGAATTACACCAACTACAATCCCAAGAGTTATTTTAGATAAAATAATGGTTAAAGGGTGTGCCTTAGAAATTGCAATTCTATTATAAGTTCCTTCCTCTTTTTCCTTACAAACAGATTCTCCAACAATAATTGAAATATACAAAATTATTAAAGCTAATTCAGCAAAAGTATAATAGTCAACAGCAGAAACAGCTCTATTTCCAACATTAACATTATTAATTACACTTTTAGATTCAGCAGATAATATTTCTTGTAAAGACTGTGGATTATTTTCCTTTGCTATATCTATTAAAGTATATTTATTTATAACATTTTCAAAAATACTTCTAAAAATCTTAGATTGAGTAGTTTCCCCAGTAGGATTTCTATAGTATTTATATCCCTGTGATGTAATAGTAACATAAGCATAAGCCTTATTATTATTTACATCCTCTTCAGCTTTACTCGGAGAAATAGTTTCTTCAAAGACAATATCTTCAAACTCATTCTCAAAGCCTGTTATCAGTTCCTTAAAGCCATCAGAATAGTGGGACTCCTCAGTTATTGTATAATATATCTTACCATCGTTAAATATATCAACTCCACTTCCCATCATGCTACTTAAGGCAGTTCCTAATATTGTTATTAAGATAATAGGAAATAGAAACATTAAAAGTATATTACCCTTATTACGCCTAAACTGAGTAATCTCTTTACCAAGTAATTTTATAAACATAAGTTACCCCCTATTAATCCCTTAAAGATTTTCCTGTTAAAGATAAAAATACAGTTTCTAAGGTAGGTATTTCATTATGAATATTCTTTATAACAACCTCTTCATTAGAAATAACTGAAACTAAGTCAGAAATAATAGAGTTGTTATTTTTATAATAACATTTAATTATATTGTCCTTAGCCTTAACCTTATAAATACCTGAAACATTCTCAAATAGAGGAATGTATTTTTCAGCAGATTTATTTAACTCAAGTGAATAAGAATTAGTATCGTTAACAAGATTCTTAAGCTCGGAACTAGTCCCAGTTGCAATAATTTTTCCATGGTCCATAATAGAAATTCTATTACAAAGCTCCTCAACCTCTTCCATATAATGGGAGGTATAGATTATAGTAGAACCTTGAGCTTGAAGCTTTTTAACTGACTCTAAAATATGATTTCTAGATTGAGGGTCAATTCCTACAGTAGGCTCATCCATAATAATTAACTTAGGAGTATGAGCAATAGCACAAGCCATGTTTAATCTTCTTTTCATTCCACCAGAGAAAGTACTTGCCTTCTTATTTTGAACATCTAAAAGTCCAACAAACTCCAAAGCAGTTTTAACCCTAGATTTTAATTCACTACCCTTAAATTTATATAAAGAGCAAAAGAATTCAACATTCTCTCTTGCAGTTAAATCCCAATATAATGCAAAATCTTGAGGTACTAAACCTATATTCTCTTTCCAATTTTCAAAAGAAGAAGTTTTCTCCTCATAAGTAATAGTACCAGACGTCTTTGAAACTAAACCAGTTAACATACTTATAGTAGTACTTTTACCAGCACCATTTGGTCCAAGTAATCCATAAATTTCTCCTTGTTCTATAGTTAAGTTAATTTTATTAACTACAGTTGAAGAGGAGTACTTTTTCTCTAATTCTTTTATTTCTACAATTTTCACAATATCATCCTCCAATTTTAATTCATAGATATTATATCATAAGAAAATAAGTATGTAAAAATTTCCAAGTATATTAGTAGGATTTAAGGTTAATTTAATAATGAAATTAATAGGATTGGAGAGTAAATAATGAGAAAAAAACTTGCATTTTTTAGTTTGATTATTATAGCAATAGGTATCTTTAGTACTAGCGCTTTTTCAAAGGAAAAAGAAGTGCCCCTTTTCATGGGAGAGGTTCAAGAAGTTCAAAGAGATAATAATGAAAATATTATTAGAGTTCGAGCAAAAGGATATCTAAAGGGCTGTAGTGTATATGAAGAGGAATTAATAGCAATAATAAGTGAAAATACTATACTACTACCAAAGGATTGTAAAAATAATAAAGGGAAGGTTAATCCTATGTCACTACAAATAGAAAAAGGTGATAATATTTTTATGGAATTAAGTAACGCAATGACAAAATCCTTACCTCCACAGGTATCAGCACTTGGTATTCAAGTAACAAAACCAGTTGAATAAGAAATAGGGATGAATAAAATATTCATCCCTTTGGTGTGTTAATTTACAGCTACAAAAATAGCAATATTCTTTTGTATACTTCTGCAATTCAATTTATTAACCATCATACCTTCTAAGCAGCCTTTCAAACAGTATGGAGCATTAATGTCAAAGCCAGGGTCTAATACTATAAAAGTAGTAAAGGGCTCACTATGATTAAAAGAATAATTTTTGCAAGTGTCAACACTTTCATAGTTAATAACCTCGTCTACCACACCGGACACTAGAAGTTTTAATCCAGTAAGGTTTGTTCCCTCTGCATTTAATGTGTCTAATGAGTCTGGAGTTAGTATAATATTAGAATTAGTTATTTTGATACTTGCTGATACGCTTTGAATATTCTTTATTTCTGGCATATTAATTGGTAGTTCTAATTTTTCATTAATAATAGTATGCTTCCAATTTTGAGAAGTTGGTGATATTGCACAATTTGGAATAATTACATTTACTGAATTACAATTTCCTATAGTCATCTTACTTTATCTCCTTTGTGATTATATTTAAATCAATGAGGGGAGACAATAACTTTATCTCCTCTCAAAGGATTTATACTATTTTAATAACAGCATGGCGGTGGTGTGCATAGTTTAGCCTTAACTAATAGAGTGGTATTTGTAAATAGATTTCTACCATCTAGGTTACACGCATATACATCCTCTATACATGTTGAAATTACAAATTGAGTATTACATAAATTAACAGGCTCAACAACAATATAGGTTGAAGCTGGTACTAACATATTTACTCTTTTTATTACATTACTACCATCATTAGTAGTGTAGTTAATCTTAATATTAATATTAAAAGTAACTAAAAGCATACGTCCAGTTAAGCTTAGGGATTCATTTGATATTAAATATGGCTTAGGTGTTGATATTAATTTATGATTTACATTAGTAACATTTGCAGAAATAGAGTTTAGTTTTCCAATATCATTAACACCAGTATTTTCTGTAAAGAAAACATTAAATTCGTTCCAGAAATTATCACATGGAGTTAGGAATGTTATAACATTAGAACAAACTTTTGAGTTTGATATACAATCTGTTAATAATAAATCAGTTTCACACATACAAGTATCGCTTATACATGAAACATTATGAGGTGTTAGATATAGCAACATTGTAGTAGAGAATGTTATAGTATCTTCACATATACTAACAATTGCTAGATCTTCTATACAACCCTTAACATCAAATTCACTGCAGGAATAATTCTCATTTATAACAATATATGATGAGAATAAATCATAGAAGACTTTTGTACATATACTACCATCTACATCTATAAATGTTATAGAATAAGTTATTATACCTTCAATAATTTCTTTATAACCACTTAATACCTTGCCTTCATAGTTTGAACAATTATTAGTATTAGGGGTTTGTATTTTATCATTCCTAATTATTTTAATAGAAGCTTTAATACTATCAACTTCTGAAATGTTATTTGGTATAGTAAAGTTACTACTAAAATTCTGTTCTTGCCACATACGATATAAAGGTAATTCTTGACTAATACAAGCATACTCAGGAGAGTAACATAATCCATCAACTCTATAAGTTGAATTACAATTTAATGAGCATGAGTTAGTATCAGCATTAACTGATAATTGCTTTATTAATACACCAGTATTAGGTTTCTTGTTTAAACACACAGGAAGAGGCTTATTTGGATTTATATTATAAGCAACAATTACAGTGTCAGAATTTGTTGAGATTGTTGTAGTAGTAACAGGTAAAGATGGATCTGATATATAACTATAGGATACATTCGCAGTATTTCTAGCAACAGACCCTCTAGGAAGAGAATTTGCTATTGCCATAAAGGTAATAGTTGTAGTTGTATTTGGAGCTATATTTGGTATAGTAAAGCCTGTAACTGGAGATAAACCATTAACAATTGAACTATTTACTGTTACTGAATTTGGAACAAAGTTCATAGAGTCTGGAAGAGTATCTATTACAAATACATTATCAGCAGCAACATTTCCGTTGTTTGATAGTAAAAGTGTATATATAATTGAGCTTCCAATAAATACGCTGGATTTATTTCCAATTTTTGAGGCAGATATAGATGCTATATTAATCACTGAAATCACCTCATTACTTGTATTATTTGAATTTCTATTAGGAAGAGAAGGGTCTACTAAATAATTGTAACTAATATTTGCTTCATTAGAAACTCTATAACTAGATGGTACAGATGTTACAACTCCCTTAAATGTCACAACTACAGAGGAGTTAGCTGCAATATTTGGTATAGTAACTCCAAGGTTTATATCACCAATAATAGGAGAACCATTTAAGGTTAGTGAATTGTTAACTAGTAGAATACCATATGCAATAGTATCTTGAAGGAAAATATTTTCAGCAGTTACATTACCAAGGTTAGTAAGGGTTAATTTATAGGTTACAGTAGTTCCTATATTAAAGCTTACAGGTTCAGTTGATTTTATAAATCCACCTTCATCAGGGTTAAAAGATGCTACATTAATTTGTGTTGATGGACTTGTTGCTGTAGTAAAAGAACTAGATGGAGGAAGATTTGGAGATACAATATAATTAAAACTTGAAAAAGCAGTGTTTGTTATAGGATTTGATGATGGTAATGAAGTAACAATAACCATAAATGATACAGTATTAACCAAATTAGAATTTAAAGAACCTAAATTTACACCTGTAGTAGGATCACCTAAAATTGGTGAGTTATTTAATGATAATGAGTTTAATACATAGGATGTTCCATTAGGAATAGTATCCTTTAAGGTGAGATTTAATGCAGTTACATTACCTTCATTTTTATAAATAATAGTATAGGTTATTGTATCACCAATAGAAGCAAAAATCTTATTCATAGATTTAGTACTTGAAACTTTTGCAGAAACTATAGTAACACCTGAAGTAGATGAAGTATTTGTTAATGTTGTTGTTAATCCTGTTGATGGATCTACAACAAAGGAATAGGTTGCTGTAGCAGAATTTTTAATTGTATTTGTTGATGGAACAGAAATAACTAAAACAGCAAAGGTAATAGTAGATATTTGACTTGGTGATAAAACTCCTATATTTATACCAGTCTCTGGATTACTGCCTGAAGGTACTCCATTAATTTGTGTTGAATTAGCAATGAAACTTACTGATGATGGTAAAGTATCAATTACGGTAAGAGAAGTAGTTGGTGTATTACCATTATTTTGTATGAATATTGTATAAGTGATAGTATTACCTAACTCAACATAAAGGTTATCGCTAGATTTAATAAATCCATTTGTTACTGTGGATATATCAACAAAATTTATTCCTGTGGAAATTGAATTTGTTAAAACATTTCCAGCTGCACCATTTGGTAGTGATGGATTTACTGTATAGTTATAATTAAATATTCCAACATTAGTGATTGTAGTTGGGTTTGGTATAGATACAATCTTTACTAAGAATGTAAGAGTATTTAATTGAGATGGTATTGCTGAAGGTAAGGATATTCCTGTTTGAGGATTTCCACCTGGTATTGGAGTTCCGTTTAATGATACAGAGCCATTAATAAAGGTTTCACCTGATGGAAGAGTATCTTTAAAAACTAAATTATTAGCAGGGGAATTTCCACCATTTTTATATGATACTGTATAGGTTATAGTAGTTCCTATAGTAGCATTTTGAGGGGTTACTGACTTAATAAATGACCCTGTTGGTGAAATAAAGCTTGCATTTGTAATAGTAGTAGAAGTTTCAGTAGAAGTTCCACCTCCTGTATTGCTATCTGGATTAGAAGGGTCACTTGTAAATGTGTAAGTTGTTGATGAAATATTCTTAATAGGATTTTGTGATGGTAGTGTAACAACAACTACTTTAAATGATACAACTGAACTACTTCCGTTATTTATAGTTCCAAGAGGAATACCAGGATAATTTGGACTAACTCCAATTACAGGTGAACCATTAATAATAACAGAGTCACTAATAAACATAGTACCAGTTGGTACAGTGTCAATTAAAATAACATTATTTGCAGGTGTATTACCGTTATTAGCAAGGGTTATTGTGAAAGTAATTTGAGTGCCGATATCTGCATAATTTGTACTTGAGGATTTGATGAAACCAGGATTAATACCTGAAACAATAGTACCTGATATTATTGGAGAAACAATTGTATTTGGTAATGGATTTGAGGTTCCTGTACCAGTTCCTCCATTTGGTACTGTAGGAAGTATTGTGAAGTTGTAATTTGCAGTTCCGGTATTGACTGCAGGGTTACTTGTTGGTAGGGTAGTAATTACAACTTTAAAGGTAATAGTGTTTGTTATTCCAGGATTAATTGTTCCAATTGTATATCCAGTTGGAGGAAGTGGTGATGCACCAGGAATAACAGTTTCATTAAAGGTTAAGCTATCCTGAACAAAATAACCTATATTTGGAATAGTATCAATAAATACAACATTATTTGCACTAGTATTACCAGTGTTGGTTAATGAAATTGTATAAGTGATAGTATCTCCTAAAATATAACTAGATTTATCTGAGGTTTTTATCAATCCACTGCTATTATTATCTATAACTGCTTGAGAAATTGTATTTGTTGTAATATTTGATGAGTTAGAACCGTTTGAACCATTTGGTAGTGTTGGATAAGCAGTGTAAGAGTAGTTTATAACAGCTTGATTATTAATAACATTTGAAGTTGGTATTGAAGTTACTAATACATTAAAGGTTAATGTGTTTAATACGTTTGGTAATAATGTTCCAAGTGGTACACCGTTATTTGGATTAGCACTTGAAAGTGGAAGGTTATTAAACATAACAGAACCAGCAATAAAGGTTGTAAAGGTTGGTATAGTATCAACTAATACAACATTAGTAGCAGCTGTAGAACCTGTATTTCTTAATGAAATAGTGAAGGTTAATGTTGTTCCTACATTTCCATAAGGAGGTGTACTAGTTTTTAAGAAACCATTAGTAGGTGAAGTTTGTGAACCTGTATTAGGGAAATTAGCATTGTTGATTGTTGTAGTTGTTATTTCTGAGGTTCCAGTTCCTATATTACCATCAGGGTTATTTGGATCACTTGTAAAAGTAAAGGTTGTAAATGCTTGGTTTACAATTGGATTAGGTGATGGTATTGAATTTACAAGTACTTTAAAACTTACTACACTAGATGACCCACTATTAATTGTTCCTAGGGAAATTCCAGTTGGTGGTGCAGGATTGGCACCAGGTTGGAGCACATTATTTACAAATACTGAGTTAGATACAAGTGAAGTACCATTAGGAATTGTATCAATAAATACAACATTATTTGCATTTGTATTTCCTGTATTTGTAAGAGTGGCAGTGAATGTTATTATATCTCCAATTTGAGCGAAGGTTCTATCAGTTGATTTTGAGAAACCAGGATTTGCTCCACCTACAATTGTATTACTAATTAGGGCACCAACAACAGAAGTTGGAAGAGGATTTGAGGTTCCGGTTCCAGTTCCTCCATTTGGTACAGTCGGTAAAATAGTATAGTTAAATGAGGTTGATCCAGTGTTCACTACAGGATTAATAGTTGGAAGTGTTGTTATAAATACACTAAATGTTAGGGTATTTAATACACCTGGATTTAAGGTTCCAACATTAAATCCTGTTGGAGGTAATGGAGAAGCATTTGTTTGAGTTACATTATTATATTGTAATGAATTTGGAATAAAGTAACCAATATTTGGAATGGTATCAATAAATACTACGTTGTTTGCAGGAACATTTCCTGTGTTTATTAGAGCTATTGTATAAGTGATAGTTTCACCTAAAATATAATAGGATTTATCTGATGTCTTTGTTAAACCACCATGAGCATTGTCTATATAAGCTTGTGATATTGTCGTTTGAGCAATATTTGATGAATTGCTTCCAGATGCTCCATCAGGTATAGTTGGGAAAATAGTATAAGTGTAATTTACAAAACCTTGGTTAGTGATTGGGTTGGTAGTTGGAATTGTATTTACAATAACTTGGAAGGTTACAGTGTTAAAGGAATTTGGTTGAATAGAACCTATATTAACACCTACACTTGGGTCACCACTAGGGTATTGAATGTTGTTATAGTACAATGAACCTGGTATAAAAGTGGTAGCAGATGAAATTGTATCTATAAATACTACATTATTTGCAGAAGTATTACCAAGGTTAGTTAAATTAATTGTATAGGTTATTGTACTACCTACATTTGAATAACCTGGAGTAGATGTCTTTGTAAATCCAACATTTGCAAATGAGGCAACAGCAACAGTAGTAGTAGTAATTTGAGATATTCCAGTTGAGGTATTATTGTTTGGAATAGTAGAACTACTGGTATATGTGAAGGCTGTAAAAGCTTGATTTACAATAGGATTAGGGTTTGGAGCTGTTAATACAATTACTTGAAAAACTACAGTTGAAGTGTTATTAGGATTTATAGTACCAACATTAATTCCAGTTGGTGGAGCAGGATTTGCACCAGGTTGTTGAATATTATTAAGGTAAACACTATTTGGGATTAATGTAGTCCCATTTGGTATAGTATCAATGAATACTACATTATTTGCATCTATATTACCTAAATTAGTCAGAGCAGATGTAAAAGTAATTACATCACCAATATTTGCAAAGGAGGTACTTGTTGACTTTGTAAAACCAGGAGTGACTCCACCTGTTATTGTGTTGTTTATAATAGCACCTACAATTGAAGTTGGTAGAGGATTACTTGTACCAACTCCTGGAGTGCCAGTTGGAATTGTTGGTGAAGTTTGATAAGTGAAGTTAACAGAACCTGTGTTTAATACTGGGTTTATAGTTGGTAATGTTGTAACCATTACTTGGAAAGTTATGGTGTTTGATATACCAGGGGATAATGTTCCAATATTAACACCACTTGGAGGAAGAGGAGAAGCTCCTGAAATTAATACATTGTTATATTTAAAGGTATTTGGAATAAAGTATCCAATTGATGGAAGTGTATCAATAAAGGTAACATTATTTGCATTTACATTACCAGTATTTTTTAATGCAATTGTATAAGTTATAGTTTCTCCTAAAACGTAGCTTGTTTTATCTGATGATTTAATTAATCCACCAGAGGCATTATCAATGGTAGCTTGAGATATAGTAGTTGCATTAATATTGGTTACACCGCCACCTGTTGCTCCATCTGGAAGTGTAGGATAAACTGTATAGTTATAGGTTACAAATGCTTGATTATTTAATGGATTTGGAGATGGTAGAGTATTTACAACTACTTGGAAGGTTAGAGTTTGCAATATGCTTGGGTTAACTGTACCAATAGTAACACCAGACTGTGGATTTACACCTGATTGAACAGAGCCATTTAGAATTACTGAGTTAGATACAAAGGTAGTACCACTTGGGATAGTATCTTTGAGTATAACATTAGTTGCAGGAACATTTCCAGTGTTATTAATAGAAATAGTATAGGTTATTGTTGATCCTATAGTGGCATAGCTTGGATTGGATATTTTATTTAGCCCATTTCCATTAGTATTATCTATGGTTGCTGATGAGATAGTAGTTGTAAATGGATTAGAGCTGCCTCCACCTGTAGCACCATCAGGATTAAGAGGATCTACTGTATAGTTAAATGAAACTGATGCAGTATTTTCTATAGGATTTGGGTTTGGAATACTATTTACTTTAACAGAAAATTGTACAGTGGCTGTACTGCCAGCATTTATAGTACCAATAGAAATTCCAGTTGGTGGATTAGGATTACCACTTGGGTTTAAAATATAATTAACGAATACTGAATTAGATATTAAGGAAGTTCCATTAGGTATTGTATCAAAAAATACAACATTTGTAGCTTGGGTATTACCAGTATTAGTTAGCACAATTGTATAAGTTATTGTATCTCCAATAGTTACAAACTCATTAGGGGATGTTTTACTCATACCACCAGTTGCATTATCAATTATTGCTTTTGATATTGTTGTAGTTGTACCAGTTGAAGTAGATGTTCCAACTTCCCCATCAGGAAGTGTTGGGAAAACAGTATAGGTATATTGAACAAAGCCTGAATTTTTAATAGTATTAGTTGTTGGTAATGTTGTTACTAAAACTTGAAAAGAAATTGTTCGTGTTATATTTGGTAGTAAAGTACCTATATTAAAGCCGCTTGGAGGGTTTGGATTACCACCAGGCTGGTTAATATTATCAACATATAGGGAATTATCAATAAATACTGTATTGTCTGGAGTAGTATCAATGAATATAACGTTATTTGCTGATACATTACCTGTATTTATTAAAGCAAGAGTATAGGTTATTGTTGTTCCAATAGTACCATATGAAGGTGATGCAGTTTTTAAGAACCCATTAGTACTGTCAACAATTGCCTGTGATATTGTAATCTGTGATATATTTGAGGAATTGCTTCCTGTATATGGAGTAGAACCAGGTGTTACAATATATGAATAAGTTGTGTTTGAAGTGTTTTCAATAGGGTTAACTGTTGGTATTGTAGTAATTGTTACAACAAATGATATTGTTGATGTAGAAAAGGCTGGAATTGAATCTATAGAAATACCAACTTGAGGGTCACCTGATATTGAAGTTCCATTTAAAGTAAGGGAACCATTTAAAAATTGTGTAATAAAAGGTATAGTATCACTAAATGTAACAGTTAATGCTGGTACATTTCCGTAGTTTGTTATAGCTATAGTATAACTTAAAGTGTCTCCTAGAGAAGCATAGTCGCTACTTGAAATTTTAGTTTGTGATAAACTAGCTATATTAACTTGAGTAGAAGATGTATTACTTGTAATATTAGATGATATTGTATTTCCAGCTAATGAATAGTTATAAAATAATTGTGCAGTATTCAGTATTGGATTAGGGCTTGGTAAAGTTATCATTTAATCACATCCTATCGTTAACTTTAGTTATATAGGTTAAAAAAGAAGTCCTAATTTATTTAAAAAACTAATTTATTACCCTATATGTAATCAGAATATTATTATATTATAAAATATAAAAGAGTCAGCCTATTGGTGACTCTTTTAATTTGATTAATGAAAAATAATCTATCCCAATAGATATATTAAATTAGTCAAATATAGCTTGAAGACATACCTTAGTTCTTTGTATGACCTTCACTGAAATCTTTGGAGTAATTACAATATTGGCATTTACAATTGGAATATTTGCAATAGTATCAAATGTTATTATAGGATTAACTAATGAAATATCTCCATTTATATCAAAATTGATGGTTCCTTCATGGAATGGAATACATAAATCTTGAAGCATAAAAGTTGAAGTAGCAGTTGTTGTAGCCTCAGGAATGGTGTTTTCTATATCAATTTTAAAGTTGTAGCATTGACCATTAGTATTAATTGATCCAAAAAGAGAATGTGATGCAACGTAGTACCATGGATTACCTACATTGGAAATTAATAGGGTAGATTTAGTGCCTAATGATTGGTCATCACAATCATATCCTACGCCTTCGTTTGCCTCACCTACTGTTGCAGTATAGCTTCCATCTGGATTTTGAGTTAAACTTGTAACAGGTACACCATTTACAAATACATCAGAGGATGTTATGGTTGTGCTTGTTACTAAGGACTCTAATTTAGAGTGAGTACAATCGTTTGTGTAAAAGTTAACTAGTCCTGAGAAGGCACATGGAGTACAACATAGGGCACTTGTACTACTTGCATAAAAGTTTGTAGTATATGCTATTGTATCAGTTGTGATAGTATCATAAAGAGCAGAGCCAGTACTTATATTCTCATCATAAATTCTATCAACAAGACAGCATAAGGTTTGTGCTTTTGCAACATTAAATTTAGGTTTGATCATACCATTGCAGCAAACATTGGATGCATTACTAGCACATGGTTGATGTTGATTATTGCAATTACAATGGTGTGGGTGTGGATGTGGATGTGGATGTGGATGTGGGTGTGGATTTGGTTGACATGGAATAAATGATGGACAATTTTGTTTTGGAGTAGGTTTATTACATTGTGAATTACTTCCGCATTTATTGTTATTATTTGTATTGTTTGAACAATTACAACTCATCTAAGCTGTACCTCCTTTTTTTAGCATCCTTCTTGTTGTTTTCTAGCAAGAAGAAATAATGTTATATTCATAAAAATTAGTCTTTCGCTTAAAACTTGTGCATATACATCTTCTATACATGGTGAAACGCAGTATTTATCTAGCTCTATATCTGTATCAGGATCAATTACAATATAGCTACAAAATGGGATTTTAAAATGGGCTGGATGAACAGATTGACAAGCTGTTTTTGATGTGTATATAACAGTTTGACAAATGTTACCTTCTACAATTAATTTTTTCCCAGTTAGAGATAAGCCCTCTGCATTTGGTATATCAGCACATGGAGTACCGATAATGTTTGTAGAAGTTATTTCTACTTTGTTATAAACTTTATTTATATCCTCAATGTCAGGTCTATCCTCAGGCATTATTACAACCTGTGGAATACTTAATTGAGTCCATGCCTCAGTATTTATCATAGGAGACATTTTGTTAGTATTACATATACCTATTATTTCATAATTATCTTTGATTGTGCATTTGCATCTCATACTAAAAGCCTCCTATTAACAGCAGTTACCACATCTAATTTGTGTGGCTTTCATGAATATAGTTGTATTTTTGAAGATAGTTCTATCATCTAAAGTACAAATGAATATATTTTCAATACATGGTGTTACAACAAATTTATCTCCTAAATTAATAAATTCAGGCAAAATAATAAATGTTGAAATTGGAACATCAAAATGAGCTGAATGAATAGATTGACACTCTTCTTCTTGCCTAGCAGTATAAGTTATTCTTTGTCTTAAAATTGCTTCAACTACTAATTTTCTACCAGTTAAAACTAATCCTTCGTAACTTGGTGCGCATACCACAGGTGTTGAAACTACCTTCAAACACATGATATCAACCTTTGAAGTAACTGAAAGTATTTGGTCAATAGATGGCTTACACATTGGTAGTGTAAGAGTTTCTGGTACATCCATTTCAACCCATAAATTATCACATGGATCTTTTAGAATACTTTCAATTTTGTTTTCTGAACAAATTCCCTTAAAAATAGGGTCATTGTTTTTTATACATGGTTCATTATCTGCTGGAGCAAATGTACAATCATATGGATTTATTGGGTTAAGACCATATTGACATTCTGCACTTTCAGTACCAGTTGGTATTGCCTGTAATACAAAAGGTATACAAAGCATTACAGATCTATCTGTGTGTTCTTTTACAAGTATACTTTCAATACATGAAACTATATTGTAGCTCATATTTAGTGCATCTAGGTTCACACATGGTTCTGGATATTGAGGTAATACTATATATGCAGAAAATGGTATAAATCCATGGAATGTGTGTAAGCTTTCATCGCAAGTTTTTGAAAGATAGGATATACTTAAGCAAGCAAGTCCTTCTATAATAAGTTTTCTTCCTGTTGTAATTTTGTTCTCTAAATTTCCTACTGGAATAGCTTTTCCTTCATCAAAATCCATTAATGCAGGTGTTTTAACAACTTTTTGGCTAATAATTTGTAGTTTTACATTTACTGAGTCAATTTCAAGTATTGGTGGTTTAACATCAGGTACTGTAACGCTACCATTTACAATTATTTCAGTCCAATAATTGTAAGCACCTATATTACATTTACAGGAATCATCAACTCCTGAGAAAAATATAGATTGATTATTTGGAACTTTGCTTATTAGATTTTGTGTCATCTGTTCATTACATTGACAACTCATATTGTCCTCCTTAAAAAGTGTTTGAATGGGTTTCTATATTAATATATAGATATAGAAAAATAATGTTACATTTTTAAAAAAAATGGGATAATGTGTAACTTAAAAGATTAATAACATATATTGTATTACTAAGTGATAAAATGGAGGAAGACATGAGGGAAGACAAAGGGTGTAAAAAAGTTGTAATGAATTTTTTAGGAAGTGCGCATGATAAATTTTCTTTAAATGTATGTAATAGCAGAATAAACTTGATAAATGTAAAATGCAAGCCTTGTATAATTTCATACTATGTTGGTTCTGATAGTAATGGTAAATTTATAGGTGTTTATGGTGCCATAATTGTAGAGGTTTTATATTATATAGAAAGAGAGTATAGAAAACATACACAAATCTTTTTAACTACATTTAGTAAGGATATTCAATTGGGTGAAGAGTGTTCTAAGATTAAAAATATTAATATTAAAATGAAAAATATAGAGGTGAAACGTATAAATGAATTTAGTATTGTAGGATTTTTCACACTACAATTTAGTCTTTGTATGGTAATGAAAGATAATGATAATTTCGACACAGATGAGAATAGTTGCTATAATTGTAAGTCATCTATGGAAGTAAATGAAGAGGAAAATGAAGAGAAGGAAAGTATATCTACCACTAGTGAATTTGATTATGATGATATGGATATTATGATTAAGAGTTTTGATGAGTTTATGAATTATGGGGATGAGGCTGTAGACAATGTTAATGCAGTTTACAACTTTAATCCTACAAAAAACAAATCTTTGTTGCCAGTAAGAATAAGTATTAATAATGACTATTATAAACAAATTTCAGCTTACAAAAAATAAACATATGATACGAATTAAATAACATACAAAAGAAAAGTGGAAGATAATTCTTCCACTTTTTATTTTACCTTTACAGTATATCCTTTTTCTTCAAGTAATTTTATTATACTATCTTCTCCAAAAAAGTGTAGTGCACCAACTGCAACTAATTTAGTGCCATCTTCTTTAAAAAGCTTATCTATTTCATTTGACATATTAATATTTCTTTCTTTAACTAGCTTATTATAGTAGGCTTCATTTTCTTTTTTAGTTTTTTCAACTTGTTTAAGCATATAATCACTATCTCCATTAATATAGGCATTTACTAAATCCTTAGCTTCTTCTTTAGCTTTGCTTGAATACTCATCAATTTTTGATTCATCATATTCTGCTAATAATTTTTTTAATTCATTAATATCTTGGAATTCATCTAATAGCTTAAATTGAGATTCAACTGTTTCAAGCTGATAAATTTTCTTATTAGCATCTCTAAACTTATATAATAGTTGACTATCAACACCTTCTGCTGAACTTCCTATTTCTTTTAAGTAATGTAATTGGAAATAGCTAAGAAGAGTAGCCGGTTTATATAACTTTGCACCATCATATGGTAAATTTACATAGGTACATAAGGATTTAAATTTTTCTAGCTCTTCAGGAGTTAAATATTTTTCTATAGTTTCTCCAAGTGGTAAAAATGAAAATTCTAAAGCGCCGGTTATAGTTTCTGCACTGGTAATATCAACTTCAACTGCTAATCCATCACTATTATCAATAAATTTAGTTATATTTTTATTCATGTAATTATATGTTGGATCAGCTATATGAATTGTACCCACTAAATACATTTCTTTAGACTCTTTTGAGATTACCCATTGGAACCCTTTAGCTTCATTAGTATCTTTATCATTACCACAGGATATTAATGAAATAGTGAATAATGATATAATAAGTAAAATCATTGCATTACGTTTTAAAGTTTTCATAATAGACTCCTTTCTAAAGTAGTTCTATTATAACATATATAGAAAATTATGGAATGTTATTTTTGAATAATTTAATAGTTTTATTATATCCATAATCACCCTTAAAGGAATATTCAATAGAATTTAAGTTATTCGTCTCATAAAATAATTTTTCGGAAAATTGAAATAATCTAAGTTCATCATAATTATGACTTTTTTCTCTTTTAAAATTTAAATAAGCTCCTTTGTATGCAACAGTATTATTTATAAAATCTATAATTTCATTTAATTCACTAATTGCAATAGATTCATTAGAATTAATCATTAAAATCCAGTTTATGTGGTATTTATTAAGAGAAAATGAAACCTTAGAGATAAAGTTGTTCAATATATTAACAGATATTTTATTGTTATTATATAAAGCATTTTCAAAAAAATTTTCAACTATATTATAGTTGCCCTTAATTTCTTTAATATTATTTAATTTCTTATCTGAAATTAGGTAGGTTGTACAATTTAGTAACTTTAACTTATATAACAAGCTAAAATTTAAGAATTCACAATCTGTGCAATATACACCAACTATAAGTTTCTTAGATTTCTTAATATCATTAAGTTTGTATAGTTTTTTCTTTATATTTTGCTCATATAGTTTTCTTTCAAGCATAAACATTGTATCTATGTCATAGCTAGGGTAGATAAGCTGTGAAGAGGTTATGTTTAGGTATCTATTATATAATCTTTTACTTAAACAAGCCTTATTAACATAAAGGGAGCAGATAAAAGCAAGGTAGCTAAATCCTTTGAAATCCATATAGTTTTCACAATAGGTGGAATATATATATAAACCATCATCATACCTCTTAAGTTGAATATAACAATACATTAAATTAAATAGTAAGGTTGGTGCATCTAAATATATTTGAAAAGGTTGTTCTTCGCAAGCAAGAGCAAGTGTATATAAATTAATAGCCTCTTCATATTCACCAATAGATATCATTAAATTACCAAAGGATTGATTATAGAACCAATCCTTTGCTTGATCATCATATAAGTATAAGATAAAAAGCTCTCTATTTAGCCTATTTTCCAACTCTGATTTTAAAAATATTTTATTCATCCCCATAATCTGGATGTTTAGAACATCGAAAATAGGATGTTTAACATTAGAAATTATAGATCTAGCTACTATAGGTGAGATTTTACCTGTAAACTTTATTTTAGAATAGTTTTTAAATACTCTAAGGGATAAATGTGTTGAATGTTGGTGTTCTAAATAATTACGATATTCTTTAAGATATAATCCTGAAATACTTGAATTTGAAGAAATAAATTCTTTTAAGTGTAACAGGGATTTATATTCTAAAAATTCTCCCCCAAATAATAATAAAACATAATCTCCAGTAACCTTTGAAAGAGCAAAGTTAATTATAAAGGAATTATCATTAGATGGTTCAAGAATGTATACTTTATTTGTGAAGTTAGAAGCAATCTTTTTTATTGCAGTATTTTTAGAGCAATCAACTACAACAATTTCCTCACATAGCGTATATACACTTTTTAAAGTATCAAATATAGAACTATTGTTATAATTTATAATACAAGCTGTTAGTTTCATAGTCATCTCCTTATTTGTATTTGGCTGTGTATATTACGTTCCATTGATTCTACGTTATTTTTTTCATAATAGTTATTGCAAGGGTATAAGGTTTTAGAGAATCCATCTATTTTTAATAAATCTAGAATATGGATACAATCTACATAAGAGTTACATTCATATAGGCAAATTAATCCCATAAAACAAAAGTCCTTACAATCCTCAAGCTTTGTTCTGAATTGATAAAATAGGTCAGCACCTCTTCCAAACATTGAAGTTTTTATATAACATTTTAATAAATTTAGTATTAATGTGTATATATAATGATCTAAGGTTTGATTAGAAGATTGAACACTTAAAGCAGTTTCATAGGCTTCAACTGCTTCTGTATACATATTAATTCTCATATACTCATTACCAAGGGT
This sequence comes from Clostridium sp., assembly GCA_051653165.1. Classification (GTDB taxonomy): domain Bacteria; phylum Bacillota; class Clostridia; order Clostridiales; family Clostridiaceae; genus Clostridium. The sequence goes on along the minus strand of JBOFVP010000222.1, from coordinate 5,565 downwards.
AAAGAAGAAATACCTATCACGTTCTTCAGCTGGAGTAGAATCAATAATATCAAAATTCCTAAGAAGTCTTTCCTTATTTACTGCGTCACTTACATCATAACCATAATGCTTTATTACAAAGTCAGATGCAAAAAATGTTGGGGAGGGTTTACTTTGTATAATAGAGGATAATATTTCTTCATTAGGAGTCCTATTATAAAAATAGTCAGGCGAATTTTTAAATAATCTAAATGAAATATCCTCTTGAGGGTCTCCCTTTTGAAATTGTTGATGTATTTTAAAGTAAATACCATCAATAGAAGGGTTCAATGATAAAAAATCCAATAAACGTTCCCCATCATCTAAATTTAAGGATTCATCCCCATCTATCATTAAAATATAATCACCAATACATTTAGACATTCCGTAATTTCTTAGTGTAGAAAAATCATTGCTAAAAGGCATTGTAAATATTTTATCTGTATAGTTTTCTGCTATCTTTAGGGTATTATCAGTAGAATTACTGTCTATTATAATTATCTCATCACATATGTTTAAAATACTAGTTATACAGTTATTTATATTTTTCTCTTCATTCTTAGTTAGAATGCATCCACTAAGTCTCATTAAATACCTCCAAGTTTAAAAATACCCTATATGTTATGTGTATGTAATACATTTTGTGACTATTAGAATTTACAACAAAACCAAAGTTATAATAAGATTTTAGTAACGTAATTAAAACATTAACATATTATATACTATAAAAAACAAACTAAGGAGGAAAAGTATGTATAATTATAATAATAAACAAAGTTATAATACTTCTAATAAATTTAATAGCGTAAGATATACAGATATAGTTACACCATTATGTGGTTGTAATACTGAGCCACCAATAATATTACCTCCACCAGTTACTATTCCACCTATAACTATTCCACCGGTTACAATTCCTCCAACAACAATACCAGGTGCAACACTATCACCACCATGGTATACTTTTGCAAATCAAGTTAAATACACCTATGGATGTTGTAATCTTGTTAGAGTTAATGATTTAATTCCAGTTGAAGGTGGAGATTATTTATTAGTAATTAATGTGTGTGACAATACAATTGCAAATGCATTGAGACAATTATTGCCTGAAACAGTCTCCTTTGGGGGAGTAATAGTTACAATTACTATTTTTAATGCTTGTGGTCAAGTTGTTAATGTATCTAACCAAGCATATACACCTCAAACATTAGCAAAACTTATTTGCACAGCATTAAAATGTAACCCTTTATTTGGTGGATGTGTACTAACTGCTGGGAAAATACCTCCAGTTGGATCAATAGGAGATGTAGCTATAATAATAGATAAAGCAGTTGTACAGTTCTATAATGATGATATTTCAGATTTATGTAATAACTACAATGAAGTAGCAAGTAAGGTTTTTGAAGAAATAACAAACTTGAAATATCCTGATAATTTAACAATAAGCTTTACAACCTATGATTGTGATTGTGCACTGCAAAAGGATATTTATTGTTAGTAAATAGAAATAAGCTTAATGATAAAGGAGCTGTCTAGTTTAGACAGCTCCTTGTTTTAGAAATATAAATCCCTAAGTTCCTCAATATTAACTTCTGAGAAATCATCAACAACTTGAATTATACAATAAAGTTCACCATTCTTCATAAGACCATAAGCACCTCTTCCTAAAGAGTTATGCTTTAAAGTACCTAAACCATCCTTAATTTCAAGGGTTAATAGTATTTCAGAAAAATCACTATTAAACATTTCATAGGACCCATTAAAAATATTAGTTAAGTTAAAATTTAAGGTAAGGGGAGTATTTGACTTAACAACAATAACAGAAGGTTCAAGATTTCCATCACTTTGAGTAACCTCTAAGCTTTGTTTACCTTCCTTTACCTCAGTAAATTTAATTAATCTCTCACTTGGAACCTTTGATAGTGGTATACCATAAAAATCAGCCTCAGGAATTTCAAAATCATCCTCATTTGTTGATTGACTATTATTATCTTCCTTTAATGAAGAAAGATCATCAACTACAACAATTTCCCCACGAAGCATACCCATCCAACAACTATATTTAATATTCTCAGTTGGGGTAAAGGAGATTTTATTTTCCCCCTTAGATAGCTTCTTCTTAATATTTTCACTTTTTATAACTATTTCATTATTACAAGAAGTTATTCTTTCTCCATTAATAATAAAATTAAGGGGAACTCCCTTCTCTACATATACACGTTTAGGAGTATAGCCATTAGTAGAAGCATTAATTGAAACAGTTTGAGTATTACCATCTATAATAGCTTTACTACCGACAGGAACTGATTCTATAACTCCACTAGAAGAGGGAAGGGATACTCCAAGTAAGGAAATACCTCGTCCACCCATTGAGATTCCTAATATAATTATAAGAATACCGCTATATTTAATTAGAGATTTAGAACCATTACCACTAAGTAAATTTGCAAAAAGCCCAAAAATAAGCATTAATGGAATTGTACCTAATGCAAAGAAGAACATTGATAATGCCCCAGTTAAAACACTACCAGTTGATAAAGCATAAAGTTGCATAGTTTGCAAAGGTCCACAGGGCATAATTCCATTTAATATACCTACTATAAATGGAGAAGAGCTTTTAGATTTTTTACAACTCATAAATGGTAATTTAATTGAGAACCTTTTAAAAGTATTAAACCCTAAGAAATTAAATCCCATTATAACCATAAATAAACCAGATAAAATAGAAATAAAAGCTTGCATATTGCTAGATAGGGAAAAGACACTTCCAATACCCCCAACAACCCCACCAAGAGCTGTGTAAGAAAGTAATCTTCCAGCATTATATTTAAGGGCTGGAATAAGCTTTTTATTTAGTGATCCTTCATCTATAGTAATACTTTGGGATAGCATTATACCCCCACACATTCCAACACAGTGGAGTGATGAAAATACTCCAATTATAAAAAGAGCACCAAAGGTTACCTTAGAACTTAAGGCATCACCTATATTAAAGCCACCAGAGTTTGAGGATAGCTTTAAGATTATAAACCCTATTAAAATAATTAGAGCAACCTTAAAAATTTCATTATTAGGCTGTGAATGGGTATAAAGATTACATTTATATCCCAAAGAACTTATTTTCTTTAAAAGTATTTTCTCATTTAAATTCCAATCACATTCAACAATAACTATTCCAGTTTTATAATTAGATTTACATTTACTAACACCAGTAATGGACAAGACCTCTTCATTAATTAAATCTTCACAAGAGGTACATGCCATACTAGAAACCTTTAATTTAACAGTTTTAACCTTCAAATTTAATCACCTCAGTATTTTGTAGTTAGTGTATACTTTAACTTAAGTTTGTGAAGAAGTTATGTAGAAGACTTCACATAAACTTCAAAAATTACTGGTATAATAAGATAAATTAATTAAAACGAGGAGGACATAATGAATAAGGTACTAATAATAGAAGATGAAGAAAAGATAGTGGAAATAATAGAAGCCTATTTATTAAAAGAAGGATTAAAAGTTTTCAAGGCATATACAGGAGAAGAGGGACTAAACATATATAGGGATAATGATATAGATATAGTTTTATTAGATTTAATGCTTCCAGGAATAATGGGAGAGGATTTAGCTGTTAAAATGAAGAATTTAAAAGACATACCAATTGTTATGTTAACTGCAAAAGCTCTAGAGAAGGATATTTTAAATGGATTTTCCTTAGGGGTGGATGATTACATAACAAAACCCTTTAGACCTAAGGAGGTTGTGGCAAGGGTAAAGGCGGTTTTAAATAGAACTAAAAAAGATAAAAGTATAGAATATGGAGATTTAAAGATAGTTAAGGAAACTCATGGAGTATATAAAAATGGGGAAGAGGTAACTCTTACACCCTCTGAGTTTAAGATATTAATAACCCTTATAGAGAACAAAAACAAAATATTTACTAGGAGTGAACTATTAGATATTTGTCTTAATGATGAGGGGAATGTATTTGATAGGATTATTGATACTCATGTTAAGAATATAAGAAATAAAATAGGGGATAATGGGGAAAAGCAGAAATTCATAAAAACAATCCATGGTGTGGGGTATAGGTTTGTGGGAGGGGATAATGAAAACATTAAATAAGAAGCTAATATATACATTTATTATTTTCTCAGTGGGAATTATTATATTAACTAATGTTGTACTTAGAATAATTCTAAATAATAATTTTAATAGATATATAAGGGACAATATAGATAGTAGAATAAATGAAATATACAAAAATATAGAGAGAACCTACAATAATCATGGATTTTCTAAAGAGATAATAGAGGGGATTGGATTAGAGGCATTAGATAATGGATTTATTTTAAAGGTATATAATGAAAAAAATGAAAGTGTTTGGGATGCAACGAATCATGATATGAGTAAATGCACTGATATGTTGATTACTATGGAAAGAAATATGAAGTTAATAAATCAGGGGTCACCAGGAGATTATGTAGAGAGTAAAATACCACTATTAATTGGAGGAGAAGCTAAGGGAACAATATTTTTAGGGTATTATGGACCAATTTATTATACCTCATCTGAAATGATGCTATTTAAAAGCTTAAATAATGCTTTAATAGTTATCTTGGTAATTTCAATTGCTATATCAGTAATAATTGGAATAATTCTCTCTAAAAAAATAAGTAATCCCATATTAGATGTTAGAGATAAAGCCTTTAATATAGCGGGAGGAAATGATAATAAAAGCATTAAGTATAATGGGGATATTTTAGAGATTAATTCAATGGTAAGCTCAATAAATAAAATGGGAGAGTTACTAAATGAACAAAAGGCTTTTAGAGAAGAATTAATAAGAAATGTTTCCCATGAGCTTAGAACTCCAATTACAACAGTATCAGGGCAACTTGAGGGAATATTAGATGGTATCTTTATACCAACAAATGAAAGGATTCAAAGTATATTTGATGAAATACAAAGGTTAAATAGGTTATTAGGGTCTTTAGATAAGTTAAATACCTTTGATGAAGGGGTTAAGGTAACAAAATCCCTAGGGAATTTAGACTCAACTATAGAAAATACTATTCTTTCATTAGAGAAGGATTTTCTATTAAAGAATATTAAGATTCAGTATGACTTAAAATGTGGAGAATTTTTATATGATGAGGATAAGATAATACAAGCACTACTTAACATCCTAGTTAATGGAATAAAATATTCAGAGGAAAATAGCGTTATAAATATAAGGTCCTTTAAAACTAATGGAGATGTAGTAATTGAAATTAGGGATAATGGCATAGGTATACCAAAGAAGGATTTAAATAATATATTCAAGAGATTTTATAGGGTAGATGATTCAAGGACAAGAAAAACTGGAGGAAGTGGACTTGGGTTATCCATTACAAAGGAAATAATATTATCTCATAATGGAGATGTAACTGTAGAAAGTGAAATTAATAAAGGGAGTACTTTTAAAATATTTTTAAGAGAATAGTGTTGTAAATGATTTCCTTATATTGTAATATATAGATATATATATTATGTATGGGGGGATCATTA
>JBOFVP010000221.1:0-1122 GCA_051653165.1 Clostridium sp. | reverse complement strand
TATGTGAATGTTAGAAGTTTTCCATGGGATCTTTTAGCCTTAACTCTATTAATTTCATCATAGTTTCTTATTATTGTGTCTGAATTATTTTGAACTATTAATTCATTTCCATTATTATCATATCTAGTTACTATAGTATCTTTTTGTGATGATTCTGTAATCTCTCTACCTAGAATGTCATTTTTATATGATATTGTAATTTCTTCTTTATCAAGTTTTGTTTTTAATGCACCATTGGCTTCGTAGGTATAACTTTCTGTATACGACGTTTTATCATCTATTTTATCTGTTGATGATTTTAATAAATTTCTTGCATTGTAGCTGTATTCCTTTATTCTATTTTCCCCATCTATTACCTTTAGCAAATTATTGTTGTCATCATATGTGTAGCTATATTTTGTTGTTACTACATCACTTGTAGCATTTTTAAAATCTACACTTGTTATTCTGCTTCTTAAATCATATTTTCTAGTTACTTTATTTCCCTTTGGCTCTGTAATTTTAACAGTATTATCCTTAGAATTATATTCATAGCTTGTTGTATGATTTTCTCCATTTGTTTCCTGTGTTAATCTTTTTCTATTATCATAATTATATTTGATAACATTGTTCATAGCATCTGTTGAGGATTTTTGGGTGCCATTTTTATAATATTCTAGCTTCTCAATAACCTCTCCATTACCATTTACTTTTTCAACTACTCTACCAAATACATCATATTTTGATTTAGTATTATTTCCAAACCAATCATATTCTCTTAAAACTAAATCATTAGCAAAATATTCATAGCTTTTAACTCTATCTTGAAGTACTCCCTTAGAATCTTTAATTTTAGTTGTTTCTCTAATTAATCTGTCTAAATTATCATATTCCATTACTGTGATATTTTTATTACCATCAGTTTTAGTTACTTTTGTGTTTCCATTCTCAACTTTATAATTATATAGTATAGAGAAATTAACCTTTTGGCTTAAATCCGTTACTTTAGCTGAAGTTTTAACCTCTTCTTTAAGAGCTCTTCCTTTAAAATCTCTTGTTGTTTCAATTATTTTACCAACTGAATCTTTGCTGAAAATCTCTTCACTAAATGGATTATATCTATACACTATTGTGTTTTCAGCT
>JBOFVP010000220.1:0-4449 GCA_051653165.1 Clostridium sp. | reverse complement strand
TTGAATTTTCCCTTATTCTAGTATAAGTGGAATATAAGGCAGCTAAATTTAACTCCTCTACAAATTGACTTAATAATCTTACCGGATCGGTTGCTGGAATTCTATAACCTAAATCAAATTCTAATGTCACTTGATTAAAATTATTATAAGCGGTATAATCTTGTTGTAAAATATGTTGTTTTTTATTCATAAATATATTTTATGTTAAATCCCAAACTCTATGAGTTTGGGATTTATCTTTTTTCACAAAAAGGAGCTGCGCACTATTTTAGTGCGACAGCCCCTTCATTATATATTTGGATTTAAATCTAGATTATCTACATTACTGCAAGTTATAGCTAGTGGGATGAAAATATCAGAATTAGTAGTACTAGGAAGACAAATAAATATAAAGTCAGTATTTATTTCTACAATATATTTTAATGGAGTTGAAATTTGTTCAAATGCGTTTAATGATATAGATATAATATAATCCTCTGGTTGAGTTTTTTTTATTTCAATTAATTGCATTATTAGAGGATTAGGTTTTTTTACGCAACTCCAACAGTAGGGAGGTAATTTAAATGGTAAACTATTAATAGAGCATGGTCCAGGCTTAATTTCAATGTTAGAAAGGCCTATACCTCGTATATTACATTGTTGAATTATATGAATTGTGTTATCATCAGCTGAATTTACTTTGATTATATAGGGGTCAATATAAATTATATAGCCCTCAATATATATATATTCGGTACATTTTATTACAACGCAAAGGTGTTTTTCCATAAGAAACTTTAGAAGTTGTGACATAGTGTTAGCACCTGCCTAATATAAAAATATAGTATATATTAGTATATTTTTATATTAGTATAATGTTACAAAAATATTAATTAATAAAAAAATAACCATTAGTAAAGTTGATTTCTAATGGTTATTTTAATATAAAATACTAATAATCTTCTAGCTATTAAAGGGATATAAGATAACGCTACCAATATTTAATGATGTTTTTACATCTATAATACGTTGATTAGAGGAACCTCTATATTTAAGCGATAAATCCTTTTTGGATATATCAAAGATTCCATCTATTAAAACATCTACAAATTCTAAAATTTCAACTATTTTAGGATTTAATATGGAATCCTCAAAGGTGTAACCAGACCATAACCAAATAGGTTTTTTAGTTTCTATTTTGATTCTTCTAAGTAGTTCTAATAGTGAATTATCCATTAATTGTTGAAGAGGTTCTCCACCAAGTATATTAACTCCTTCAATTTGAGGATTATTTATATAGCTTAACAATAAATCTTCAGTTTCTTTAGTAAACCTATTTCCGTAATCAAAGCTTTGTTGTTCAAGATTAAAGCAACCAGGACAATTATGTGTACATCCAGAAACAAAGAGGGTAGTACGTATACCTGGACCATTTGTAACATCAAACTTTCTTATTTGTGCATAATTAATAATAATCTCCTCCTTAAATTTTTCTTAAAGGTGAAGGACTCTATCACCAATTTCTGCAGTTCTACCTTTATTCCAGAAGTTTGTACCTATATATCCACAAGTTCTTCTCATAACTTGCATTTCATCTTGCTTATCATTTCCACAGGATGGACAGTGCCAGCTTAAATCATCTTTATTTAATTCAATTTCACCAGTATAACCACATCTATAGCAAATATCAGGCTTAGTGTTTATTTCAGCATATTGAACATTATGATATATAAAGTTAATAATACTTTCAACCGCTTCAACATTTCTACTCATATCAGGAACTTCTATATATGAAATACAACCACCTAAACTGATATCGTGGAATTGAGATTCAAATTTTAACTTAGTAAATGCATCAATCTCTTCACATACATGAACATGATAAGAATTAGTATAGTAAAGTCTATCAGTTACATTTTCTATATCACCATATTTAGCTTTATCTAATCTACAGAATCTATAAATTAAACTTTCAGCTGGTGTTCCATAAAGTCCAAAACCTAATCCAGTTTCAGCTTTCCATTCATCACATTTAGCTTTCATATGATTCATAACTTGTAATGCAAAATCTTCTCCTTGGGGACTTGTATGAGATACCCCTAGCATTGAATAAGTTAACTCACAAATACCTACATATCCTAATGAAATTGTAGAGTATCCATTCTTTAATAACTTATCTATTTTTTCACCTTTTTCAAGTCTAGCTATCCCACCATATTGCCAATGAATAGGGCTTGAGTCAGAAGTTATTCCACGTAGCATTTTATGTCTTGTTAAAAGTGCTTCTTTACATAGTTCTAATCTCTCATTAAATATTTTCCAGAAAAGATTCATATCTCCCTTAGATAGTATTCCAATCTGAGGTAAGTTAAGGCTAACAACACCTTGATTGAATCTTCCATACCATTTGTAATTTCCATTCTCATCTTTCCAAGGAGATAAGTGAGATCTACAACCCATAGGTGGGAAGGTATTACCTTCATAATTCTTTCCCATTATCTTAGCTGATTGATAATCAGGAACTAATCTCTTAACAGTACATTTAGCTGCAAGCTTTGTTATGTAATCATATTGTCCGCCCTCTAGGCAGTTATGTTCATCAAGTAGATAAACTAATTTAGGGAAAGCTTCACCTATTTCTTGCCCTTTATAGTTTTTCATTCCTTCAAGTCGTTGGTTTATCATTTCTTCACAAATTAAAGCCATTTCTTTTTCATAAGGATGACCAGATTCTATTTCTAAATAAATAGTTGAAAAAGGCGCTTGACCATTAGTAGTTTGTAAAGTAGATAATTGGTATCTTATAGTTTGAACTCCATCTTTAAGTTCTTTTAATGTAAGTTCTTCAACAACTTTTTCTCTCTCATTAACATCTTTAATCATAGACATCATTTTTCTGTATTTATCCCTTGATACAGATAGATATTTAGCTAGATGCTTAATAGTCATAGATTGTCCACCGTACTGATTAGATGAAACTTGAGCTATTATCTGTGTAGCTACAGTACAAGCGGTAGAAAAGCTTTTTGGTTCTTCAACTAGCTTTTCGTTTATAACAGTACCATTATTAAACATATCTTCTAAGTTAACTAAGCAGCAGTTAAACATAGGTGAAATACTGTAGTCCATATCATGCCAGTGAATAGCCCCTTCATCATGTGCTTGAACTATGTGTGCAGGAATAAGCTTTCTTCTAGAAATATCTTTAGAAACTTCTCCAGCTATTAAATCCCTTTGTGTTGCAGAAACAACGGGGTTTTTATTAGAGTTTTCATTCATAACATCTTCATTATTTTTATTTAATAATTCTAATATACTTTGATCTGTAGTATTTGTATTTCTCTTAAAGGCTTGAACAGCTCTATATCCCTCATAAGCTCTAGCAGTTTCTATTTGGCCATAATGAACTAATCTATCATATACAAATTTTTCTATTTTATAAATAGTAGCAGTTTCGTCTTCATTAGAAAAATATTTTTCAGCATCTTGTGCAATTAATTTAGCTATATCAGGAAGACAAATTCCACTTCCATTTTTCATTGCATTAAATATGGCATCTTCAATTTTGTTTTGGTTAAACTCAACTATACTGCCATCTCTTTTTATGACATTCACCAAAAACCCCTCCTAAACTCATATAAATTTATTTAAAATTATTACATAATTATTTTGTAAATATACATTATATTGTACAATGTTTTATCACTATATACAACATATTGATATATTCGAATAAATAATTTAAGTGCTTATAATCTAATAAGTTCTTTCTTTTTCGCCAAAAATCTTCAAACTTCAGAAAAATAATATAAAAGTAATTTGTTAAGTAATTCATGTGTTTTAAAATAATTTATCAAAATTAGAATAAAATAAAATATTAAATAATAGAATTAATAATATATAAACAAATAAGTAAGGAGTAAATATATGTTTTGTCATTACTGTGGAAGTAATATTGATGAGGGGGTAGATTATTGCTTAAGTTGTGGAAAACCTGTGGTAAAAGATTTAGGGGATAATAATCAAACCAATACTACTAAGGATAATTTTAATAGTGAAAAACAAACATTTAAAGATGTAATAAAGATGGATATAGATGTAAACTCACAATTTTATAACAATGCATCAAATTCAACAAATGAAATATATAAAGAATCAAAGGGAAGTAAAAAGACTATCATAACAGGAATAATTCTTGTATCTATAATTGCTGCAGTTGTAGGTGGGTTTCTTTATTTTAAAAATGGTGGATCATCACCTGAAATGGCTGTAAGGAATTTTTTTGAAAACATAGCTAAGGGGAATGCAAAGAAGGCTATGGAATATACTAATTTAGATCAAATGCTTGCAGGAAATGAGACGTTAAAGGATGTTTTTATTACCCAATTTGAAAAGGAAATGAATTATGGGGAAACTAGCGAAATATTTAAAATTGTTGATGGTTTATTAGATAGTGCAGAGTATGAAGTT
>JBOFVP010000219.1:0-1568 GCA_051653165.1 Clostridium sp. | reverse complement strand
TATCTGAAAGTTTTTTTACATAACTTTGTTTAAAACCCTAATACATGAGCTATACTATAAAGTGATTCTTAGCATCAAGTGGAGTTTGTGAAATTTAACATTACTCCATCTGATTCTTAGAAGAACTTATCTAGGCGCGTAGCAGTGCTTAGCTCCCACCTGCAGAGGTGGAATGGTAGCGATCAGATAAATAATAATATTAAGGATAAAGAGGTGGCAACTTGAAAAGAATAGCCTTAGGAACAAGCGACTTTAAAAAAATTATAGATGAAAATAGATATTTTATTGATAAAACATTAATAATAAAAGAATTCTTAGAAGATAGTAGCGACATTATCCTAATACCAAGGCCAAGGCGCTTTGGTAAAACCCTTAACCTATCTATAATAAGATATTTTTTAGAAATATCAAAAGAAGATAGAGCTTATCTTTTCAATGGACTAAAAATCCAGGAAGAAGCCGAAATAATGAAAAAGCAAGGAAAATATCCCCTTATATATTTTACCTCCAAAGATGAAAAACATAGAAATTTTAATGATTTTATTGAAAGTATGTCTAATCGTATATCATCGCTTTATAAGAATTTTTACTATGTCTACGATAGCTTAAAGTTTATTGATGATAAAAACTATTTTAATAACATAATAAACCGTAAAGCTACCATTAAAGACTTAGAAATATCTCTATTTAGACTAAGTGAATTTCTAAATATGTATCATTCCACTAAGGTTATTATGCTTATTGATGAGTATGATACCCCTATACATGAGGGACACTTTAATAGTTACTACACAGAAATTATCACTTTTATGAGAAACTTCTTATCTTCAGCACTAAAAGATAATATAAATTTAGAAAAAGCTATGATAACAGGAATCTTAAGAGTTGCTAAAGAATCAATATTCTCTGGATTAAATAACCTTGAAGTATATAGTATTTTAAGCCATCGATATTCAAATAAGTTTGGATTTACTGAAGATGAAAGTATTTCACTATTAAAATATTATAATATGGTTGAAAATTTATCTGAGTTTAAGAAATGGTACAATGGCTATACCTTCTCTAACACAACAATTTATAACCCTTGGTCAATACTTTCCTATATTAATAAACCTGACAGAGGCTTTATGCCCTATTGGGTTAATACATCAGAAAATGGAATAATTAAAAGTATACTAGCACAAGGAAATGAAGAGATTAAACTTGGGTTAGAGACCTTATATAATGGTGGTTATGTAGAAACTGAAATAAATGAGGATGTAGTAATGAGCGAAATATCAAATGGCAAAGCTAATCTTTGGAGCTTTTTACTTCTTTCTGGTTATTTAAAGCCAATAGAAAAAGTAAGGCATGAAGATACATTCATATATAAGCTTTCTATCCCAAATACTGAGATACGATACATGTATAGAAATATAATTCAAAAATGGTTTGATGAGGGATGTGTATCATCTGACTTTACTAATATGGTAAAAGCTCTAACCCTTGGAGAAATTCAATTGTTTGAAGAATATTTCTCTGATTATATTGTTAAAAGCTTTAGTTATTTCGATATTTCTGGTGAAAAT
>JBOFVP010000218.1:0-28853 GCA_051653165.1 Clostridium sp. | reverse complement strand
TCTATTTTTATTTATGTTATTTTTTAATTTAATCATATGCTGCTGTTTTTTTACAATTAAAGTTTTTTAACTATGTTATTTATATCACTTAACTTTTATTTATTAAAAAATAAAGGATATAAATTAACCATTAACTAGTACTAATTTACACCCTTCGCTATTTATATTCTACTTTTAAATTATCTTTACCTAATTATTAACTGTTTATTGATGTATTTATTTTATTATAAAGATATGCATTTATACATCTATATAAATCAATTGTATCATTTAAAGACATACCTAACCCCTCTTCTATTTTATTAATTCTATACCCTAGTGTATTTCTATGAATATGCATTTTTTCCGCTACCTTTGTTTTTTCAAAATTATATTCTATCAATGCATTAAATGTTAATAGTTCATCATCACCTAGATTTTTAATTTTATTAATTATAATTTTACTATCTTCTGTACATACTGTTTTCTCTATGGATGAAAGGAATCTACACTTATCCTTATCTAATATTTTATCTTTATAATTTATTTTCTTTGATGTATTTAATGCACTAACTGCTGTATTAAATGTTACCCATAAATAGTTTTGTATTTCTAAATAGGCTATTATTAAATTAAACCTTTCTACTAACTTTTCCTTGTTAATCTTTGTTTTATAAATAACAATAAACCTATTTGTATTTACATCTATTATTAATCTTTCTTCACCTAAAAGCTTCGTTAATGTATTTTTAATCTCCTTTTCTTCTTTTTTATCATACTCTATAACCATTATTTCTTTATAATCTTCTATATATATTTCTAGTTCTCTTCCTCTTTCTATAAATTCCTCATTATATACTTCCTTTCTATATAACCATTCATATAGAAAATCCTCTTTTAATTTATTTTTCATAAAGTATTTTTCTAGGGAGTATTCTTGTGATATTAGTAGTTCTGCTGCAACTTTAACTATTTCACCAAAAGGTCTTACCTTTTTTGGCTCCCCTGTTATTCCAATTACTCCAATTGCTCTATTATTAAATTCTATTTTTATATTTACCCCTGGTTTTACCCTTTCTTCTTCTACCCTTACTTCTATTGGTTTTTTTGATTTTAATGCTTCCATAGCTTTTAAATGAAATGTTCCTATTCTTTCTTTTTCTCCACTTCCTATTATGATACCTTCCTTATCCATAATATTTATGTTATATGGTACAATATCCATCATTTTATCTACTATTTTTTGTGCTAATATTTTACTTAACATTTGTTTTTCCACCTTAGATTTAGTTTATATTTTCTATATTAGACTTATTATGTGAAAGTGTAAATATAAAATATAAAATATAAATTTAACAAAATCCATATACTAATAAAATAATAAGTAGAATGGATGTGTTACAAATGAGTAAAAAAAAAGAAAATATAATTTTAGGAATACTCCCTGGATTAATTATTTGTGTATTAATTGCAATATTAAGTAAGGTACTTGCTAATTATTTCCCCACACTAGGTGCTGCTACATTATCCATATTTATTGGAATTTTAGTTGGTAATACCCTTGGTAAAAATGATAAGTTAAATAAAGGGACTAAGTTCTCAGAAGGTACTTTACTTTCAATTTCAGTTGTTTTATTAGGTGCAACCCTAAGTATTAATTCAATTTTGAACATAGGCTTTATGGGGATTTTATTTATCCTGTCTGAAATGGTAATTATTTTATGTGCTACTATTTTTATAGGAAAAAAGATGAAGTTTAATGAAGACTTCGTACTTTTAATGGCCAGTGGTAATGCTGTTTGTGGAAGCTCTGCCATTGCTTCTACCGCTCCTGTTATTAATGCTCACTCTAAGGATAAAGGAATCGCTATAACTATGGTTAATGTTACTGGTACAGTTTTGATGATTATTCTTCCTATTATTACCAGGGCAATTTTCAATAATGATCTTTTAAAAACCTCTGCTTTTATGGGTGGTATTTTACAATCTGTAGGTCAAGTTGTTGCTTCTGCTTCAATGATTAATGAAGAGACTAAAGAACTTGCTACTATATTTAAAATTGTAAGAATTGTTTTTCTAGTTTTCGTTGTATTTGCTTTAGCTGTCGTAAAGAAAAGAAATACTTTTAAAGCCGCCTTAGCTATTGAAAGTGAAGTTCATAGCCACACCCACCAATCAAGAATTAAAATACCTTGGTATATAATTGGTTTTTTTATAACATGTGGATTATACTCATTAAATATTATTTCACATAGCTTAACAGATACACTTAAGGAGCTAGATAATTTTATTGAAATCATTGCCCTTGCTGGTATTGGAATGAAGGTACAGATTTCTGATTTAATTAAACAAGGATTGAAATCTTCCCTTTATTGTTTATATATTGGTATAGTTCAAATTATTTCAGCCATATTATTAATAATTGTATTATTCTAACTTCTTTATATAATAATATACTTTTACTTAATATTTAAATACATACTTCACTTTAAGCTTTACGGCTGCTTCTCTATACATTTTTATAACTTTAGGTTATAATAACTTTTGATAAAAAATCTGCATCACAATAGCAATTTTATTATTAAAAGGCATCACTTTTTGATGCCTTTTTAATTATTTTTTCCCACTTTAAAATCCTTACTTATTTAACATTTTACCTTTTAATTAATAATAACTTTAATCCATTAATAGTTTATCCTCTATTTATTCTATTACTACATTTAACGAGTGATTATATGCATGTATTGTTATTCCTGAATAATCTCTAATATCAGTTAAACAATTCATTATTTTTGTACATCCACTTCTTTTTCCTTTACATGTTATTTTATATAATAATCCTTCATTTACTCCAATATATGAATCTTTTCTTCCTACATTAAAATCTACAATACCTTTGCAATTATCAATTCTAACTATTGGTGGAGATAATATTGGATGTAATATTGAACCATTCACATCATAATTTAACACACAAATATATCTTGTATCAAAATGTAGTATGCTATGAACCCCCAATATACTTCTTAATGGTGGTATCTCTTGAACTTTTACAAAAATATCAAACATTTCATTTTCTATAATTGATCGACATTCTTTAAATAAATATATATTAGTAATTTTAATCACTCCTTATATTGAAATACACTTTATTATATGAATATATTAATTTTTAGTTAATAAGATTTAAGTTGGTTTTATATTCGCTTTTCAATTATTACTTCTTGAATTTTTGCTAAGATAATAATTAATCTATAATTGCACATACTATTATTTAAAAGAAAGGAGAATTTTTATGAATACTTCAAAGAAAACAATTTTAATAATAGTTGGTGTTATTCTAATAATTGGTTTTTTAATGGGCTTTTCCTACAATGGAATTGTTAATTTAGAACAAACCGCTAATGTACAGGAATCAAATATTGATACACAACTTCAAAGAAGAAATGATCTTATTCCAAACCTTGTTAATACGGTTAAAGGATATGCTTCCCAGGAGAAAGATATATTTACTGATATTGCAAATGCAAGAGCAAAGCTATCTGGAGCTACCTCTGTTAAAGATCAGGCACAAGCAGATAGTGAATTGAGTAACGCTTTATCAAGATTACTTGTGGTTGTAGAAAGGTATCCTGATTTAAAATCTAATCAAAATTTTAGAGATCTACAGGTTCAACTTGAGGGTACTGAAAATAGAATAGCTATTGCAAGACAAGATTATAATACTGCAGCTACAGCCTACAACACAAAAATAAAAAAATTCCCAAACAATCTTTTCTCTGGAATTTTTGGCTTTACTCAAAAGGAATTATATAAAGCAAGTGCTGGCGCTGAAAATGTGCCATCTGTTGACTTTAATAAATAACTATGAATAGTAAAAAACTATATAATAGATTGTGGGTTAGCTTTTGCTTATTACTGTTGTTTATACCTAGCATTTTATGCAATGCTACTCCTAACTTTAAACCCCCTACTCAAAATAAGTATATTAATGATTATGTAGGTGTGGTGAACAGTGATTATACACAAAAGATTATTTCAATTGGATATGAGCTTGAAAGCAAGTGTGGTGCTGAGGCTGTAATTGTTATTGTTAATTCTTTAGATGGATATGATATTGAAAGCTATGCTAATAAACTTTTTAGAAATTTTGGAATAGGACAAAAAAATAAAAATAATGGTCTACTTATACTGCTAGCTATGAATGAGAAAAATTTCAGAGTTGAAGTTGGCAGTGGTCTTGAAGGAGTAATTCCTGATGCTCTAACAAATAGAGTTATGGAATCCCTAGCTAAGCCTAGGTTTATTGAAAGGGATTATGGACTTGGTCTTTTAGAAAGTTATAGTACCTTTTGTGATTTAATATCAAAGGAATATAATGTAATCCTTGATAAATCTTTAAATATATCATTACCTTCTGAAAACAATTCTTCTTCTAATGGATTTTTCATTGGTGGTGGAGTAATTGGACTATTTTTGTTGGATATGTTACTAAATAGAGGACGTATTTCAAATACACTACTTCAACTATTATTCATTAGTAATATCTCTAGAAGAGGTCCTCGTGGTGGCTCTGGTGGTTCCGGATTTGGTGGTTTTGGAGGTGGTTCATCTAATGGAGGTGGCTCGTCTGGAAATTGGTGATAAATTTATAGTCACTATTTAAAATATAATATAGATGGGTTCAGATTGATATTTTAACCTGAACCCTTCTATATTACTTTTTCTCTCTTACTTAATTAATCACACTTATCACAAGTATCATTCTTTCCACTTTTTGCTTTTGTTCCTTCTAATATTGTTTTGCTTCTTGATAAAGTAGAGCATTCTTTAGTTGTATGATAACTTTTTCCATTTGGAGTCCAATAAACCAATGATGTGTCAATTGGTTTAACTCCTCCAGTATTTGAATTATTTGAAGTTACCTCATTTTTATTATTTGTGTTATTATTTGTGTTAGAACTTGTATTTTCATTGCTAGGTTTTTTATCCTTTTCAGGATTAATATTTTCAAACTCATCCTTAATTATCTTACCCTTTAATGTGTAAGTATAGCTATAATGTGAAGGAATTTGAGTTTTAGTATCGGAATACGTTATAATAGCCACAAAGTCACTACATCCACCTGCATCTCTTATGACCTTTTCCATATATGCCTGTTGACCATGTCTATTTAAAGTACTATCCTGCGGAGTAATATTATATGCATTAGATACTCCACCTAATGAGTCAGCTATAATATGTCCTTCATCTAAATCCTTTCTCTCTGTTCCTGGAACCTTAGCTTCATCTTTGTAGTATCTTCCACTTGAAGTAACCGGTTCCTTTGAATCATCTTGTAGTATTATTTCCTTTGCAGTTACTTTTACAAGTTGTCCATGTTCATTTGTAAAAGCATAGTATTCTCTATCTCCAAATCCTATATCAACAACAACATTTGGTTCTCTATGACCTGATAAGTTTCCACCATCAACTTCAATTAGTCTATACCCTTCAAATTCATTTTTTTTATTATTTGAATCCTCTTTAGGTTTTTCTGTATGGTTTGTATCTGGCTTTTTACTTTCTTCCTTACCATTATCACTTGATATTTCTTCTTTTTTATTAGTTGCATCACTTGTAGAATTACATCCCACTGTTACTGTAACTAATATCATCATAACCATAGCTAACGATACATACCTTCTTAATGACCTTATGTTAATTTTATATGCTACTAAGGTAACAGATGCAATTGCTCCTATTAATACCATCATTGGCATGTCCATCATGAATGCAACAAAGCTTACTGTAAATACTATAAGCAAGGCTATTAATTCTTTATACTTTTTAAAATTATCCACTTTAATTCTCCTTTCATTTGTTATACTTATATTATTCTTTAAAGTAAATATATTATACATCATTTTATGAACATTTGTACATATTTTTTATTATTATGAAACAATTGTAATATTAATAGAACTTATAACTAAGCTTAGTTTTTTATATAAAAAAAGCCCCAGTAATTTTACTGGAGCTTTTTTGCATTTTAATTAGTCCATAATAGCCTTTAATACGGTATCACCTTCATTTTTAACCTTTTTATGATCAAAATATTGATAATAGTAACACTTTAATCTTCCATTATAAAGTTTTCTATTTTTATCTGCCTTTCTCTTAAATGGCCCTTCAAAACCTTCAAAAGATGTTAAAATATTAAATTCCCAATCTGCATATTTTTCTTTATATTTACCAAATATGCTATATAGATTTTCAACTTCGTTCTTTTCACCAATTCTTTCCCCATATGGTGGATTTGATATTATAAATCCTTCTCTTGCATTATTTCTAAAGCATTTAAAGTCTCTATTTTCAAATTTAATATATTGAATAACCTTAGCTCTTCCAGCATTCTTTTTTGCAACTCTTAAAACGCTATCATCAATATCATATCCTAATAAATTAATTGGCTTATTTTTAACAGCTCTTCTTGCTCCATCCCTAACCTGTTGGAACACATCTTCTGGCATTATGGACCATTCTTCACAAACGAATCTTCTTGAAACCCCTGGAGCAATATTTTGCATAATCATTGCTGCCTCAATTAAAAGAGTTCCTGAACCACAGAATGGATCTACTAATACATCCTCTTCTCTCCATCTTGACATTAAAATCATTGCTGCAGCTAATGTTTCTTTTAGTGGTGCAATACCTGCCTTTTCTCTATATCCTCTTTTATGAAGTCCTTCTCCTGAAGTATCTATACTTAGTGTAACCTTATCCTTTAATATAGATACTTCTATCTTATACTTTGGCCCACTTTCACTAAACTGAGATATTCCGTAACTTTCCTCCATTGATTTAACTATAGCTCTTTTAACTATAGATTGACAGTCTGGCACAGAATATAAAGTTGATTTTACTGATTTTCCTGTTACATGCATTTCTCCATCAACAGGAATTATATCACTCCACTTTACATTTTTTGTTCCTTGGAATAGCTCTTCAAAGCTTTTGGCCTCAAATTCTGCCATTTTTATAAAAACTCTTTCCGCTGTTCTTAAATGAATATTAGCTATAGCTATATCCATTTCATCACCTGTAAAATGAACTTTCCCATTTTCAACAAGTAAATCTTCATATCCTAATGACTTAAGCTCTTTAGCTGTAATTCCCTCAATACCAAAGGTTGAGGTTGCAATTAAATCAAATTCCATTTTATTCTCCTTTGTTACTCAGTTTCATATATTTTAACTGAGTCTTCACTATCTATTTCTGTAATCTTAACCTTAACTATTTCACTATTAGATGTTGGTATATTCTTACCAACATAATCTGCTCTTATAGGCAATTCTTTATGACCTCTATCTATTAATACAGCAAGTTGTATTCCTGCAGGTCTTTCTACATCAATAATTGCATCAATTGCTGCTCTAACAGTTCTACACGTATATAATACATCATCAATTAATATTACTTTTTTTCCTTTTATATCAACACCTAAATCTCTGCAATTTAAATCTGGGGCTTCCTTATCAGTTGTTAAGTCATCCCTGTATAATGTAATATCAACTGAACCTACTGGTATACTAACTCCTTCAATTTTTTCTATTAATTCACTAATTCTTTTAGCTAAAGGATATCCCCTTCTTTTGATTCCAATTAAAACAAGGTCTTCTACTCCTTTATTTCTTTCAATAATTTCATGGGAGATTCTTATTAATGTTCTTCCCATTGCCTTTTCATCTAATAAATGAGCTTTTAACTTCATGGCTACCTCCTATATATTAACCTTCCTTAAATTTTCTAATAATTCATTGAAATATGTTGGAAGCTCTGTTGTAAATTCCATATATTCATTTGTTGTTGGATGTATAAATCCTAAAGTTTTAGCATGTAGCATTTGTCCATCAGTTCTAAATTTTGTTTTTGCAAAACCATATAATGGATCTCCAACTAAAGGATATCCAATAGATGCCATATGCACTCTAATTTGATGTGTTCTTCCCGTTTCAAGTACACATTTAATAAGAGAAGTTGTTCTAAATCTCTCTAACACATAATAATGAGTAACTGCTCTTCTTCCTTCTGGCATTATTGCAATTTTTAAACGCTCTTTTTTACTTCTAGCTAAAGGTCTGTCAATTGTTCCTTCATCTTTTCCAGCCTTTCCTTCAACTAATGCATAATACTCTCTCTTCATTGAATGGTCCTTAAGTTGAGCGCTTAACTTATTATGCGCTTCATCGTTCTTTGCAACAACTAAAACCCCTGTAGTATCCTTATCTATTCTATGAACAATTCCAGGCCTTACAATTCCATTAATACTTGAAAGATCCTTGCAGTGATACATTAAAGCATTAACTAATGTACCTGTGTAATTTCCTGGTGCAGGATGAACAACCATTCCTTGTGGCTTATTAACAACTATTACATCTTTATCTTCATATATTATTTCAAGGGGTATATTTTCAGGCTCAACAGTTAAATGAATAGGTTCTGGTAAATCTACTGATACCTCATCATAACTTTTAAGCTTATAATTACTTTTTACTACTTTATTATTAACTTTAACATTTCCATTTTCAATAATTCCTTGAAGAAAACTTCTTGATTTCCCCTCTAACACTCTTGTAAGATATTTATCAATTCTTTCTCCATTGAAACTTTCATCTATTGTAAAAATCATTTCTTCCATATTATTTCTCCTCATAGTTATGTTACTTCCCTATTATAACTTAAAGATTAGCTACAAAACAACAGCAAATTAAGTTATAAATTATTTAATTTCATAAAAAATAAAAAAAGTGACAATAGTCACTTTTTTATTCATTACTCTTTGCAAAAAAGCTTTTAATTTCATCCATTTCTTCATTAATAACTTCATCTGCAATATTAATTATTTCTTGAGTAAGTTCAATACCTTTTTCTTCAACAAATGCTTCTTCAACTGGTGTTGAGATACTATAATTCTTATTAAAATCTTTTTCAAGTTCATCAAAAGTTTCAAGTTGTGTTTTCATAAAGTTTCTATACTTGTTTCTAAACTTTATAAACTCTTGCTTTACACTTTCATAATCATCATTAATTTGAATAACATCATTATGCGCTTTATCTAATATTCTTTGAGCTGTATCATTAGCATTTTTAATTGTAACCTCTGCATCTTTTTGTGCTGATGCTTTAGCTTCATCTGCAGCATTTTGAGCCATTACTAATGTTTTTTGTATCGTATTTTCAATATTTGAATAGCTTTGTATTTGTTCTTTCAATGAATTAACTTGATCTTTTAATCGACTATTTTCTTTATAGATTTCCTCATAATTTTCAACAATTTCATCTAAAAACTCATCAACCTCATCAGAGTTATATCCTCTTAAACCCTTCTTAAATTCTTTGTTGTTTATATCCATAGGAGTTAATTTCATGTCCTTGCACCTCTCTAATTTATGTATATTTTTTAATTATTATTCTAATTTTACCACTCTTACTATTTCCTATAACATCACCTAGGATAAACTTTCCAAATCCTCTTATAGTTATAGTTTGCCCACTTTGTATTTCTTTACTTTTATCTATAACTTTCGTATAATCTATTAACACCTTACCTTGATCTATAAGTACCTGTGCCTTTGTTCTTGATTGATTTATAATTTTTGTTATAATATTATCTACTCTTAAAGAAGCTACTAAAATAGTTACTTCATCAAACTGAGGTTTTGGTATATCTTCACAATTTAAAACTTCTGTTACCTTACATGGTATAGTTGATATCTGTGTTAAATTTGCAATTAAATAATCACATATTTCCTCTTGAACTGCAACATATACATATTGATTTTTTAAAATCAAATCTCCAAACTTATTTCTATCCACACCTAAGGACATAATTGCCCCTAAATAATCCTTGTGACTTAAGTTTTTGAATTTTGTTGATGCATCAATTTTGACCACTTTTATTGGATATGGAATTTCATAAATATTATTAAAAGAAATTATTCTTCTATCACAATTATGAAACCCTCCTTGTGCTTCAATTTTAAACTCTTTTGTAGAAAATCTGCTTTGTATTACTCTCCATATATTAGGAGTGAAAAAAGATGAGGTAAATAAAGGAATCCCATTATTAAAAGATAATTCCATTTTATTAACTAATGTTAGTACCTCTTCTCTTTCATCACTACTAAAACACTTTAAAACCTCATCCTTCATTATTTTTACCTTTAACCATTATATTATTTTGTAAAACTAAACATTGCCTTGGAACTTAATTCGTTTTTCAATTCATTTGTTACTTCAACATTTGATGGTGATAAAATATACACACCTCTTTCTATTTGACTTAACTCACCACTTAATGCATAGCAAGATCCACTAATAAAATCTAATAATCTTTGAGCAATCTTATTATCCATTGAAGTTGTATTAACAACAACTATTCTTCTATTTTTTAATGCATCACATATTTCAGTTGCATCCTCATAATCATTTGGTCTTGTAACTGTAACTCTAGCTGTTGAATTAGTATGAATATTTAACACCTTATTAGCTTGAGATTTTCTATTTGTTATTACAGGTTCTATATCATCATTATCATCTTGTTGCTCTTCTACTCTCTCCTCTAATTCATAATCATCTAATTCCTCATCAAACTCTCCAAATCCTAACATATCTTTTACCTTTGATATTACTTTACTCATTTTATAATCCTCCTATATTCGTATAAACTCTTTTTCCAAAAATGCCTTCCCCAACTCTAATTAAGGTAGCACCTTCATCAATTGCATCTTCATAATCATTGGTCATTCCCATTGATAATACTTCCATTTTTGTATTCTTAAAATCTCTATTTTTTAATTCTTCAAAAATATTCTTTGTTTTTTTAAAATAATCTCTATTACTATCTTGATTTCCCTTTGGAATAATAACCATTAAACCTTTTGCTTTAACAAACGAGCATTTTTCTAATTCTTCAATAGCATTTTCTAGTTCTTCTATTAAAAATCCACCTTTACTGTCTTCTCTTCCGATGTTAATTTGAATTAATACATTTGCTACTTTATTTTGCTTTGAAAATTCTAATTCAATTTTTTTTAAAAGATCAATACTTGAAAGCGAATGTATTAAATAAACCTTCCCCACTAAGTATTTTACCTTGTTTTTTTGTAAATTGCCAATCATATGCCATCTAACATCATCATGAAAAACTTCGTATTTTTCTAGAATTTCTTGTACTTTGTTTTCTCCAAAATCTCTCATTCCAACTTCATATGCAGCTTCTAAGTCTTCTATAGGCTTAGTTTTTGAAACTGCAACGAGAGTAACTTCTTTAGGTAATGATTGTTTAATATTTTTTATATTTTTTTTAATACTCATTTATTCCTCCTAGTTTTACTCCCATATTATTTTTAATTCTCCAAAAAAATTAAAATTCCTCTAAGTTTTTTAATTAAAATTAAGAAAATTTAATTTTAATTAAAAAACCCATTTATTAAATCACTTCTTTTATTTATATTAAAAACTACAATTATAACAATATATCCAATATATTATAACACTTATTTATCATTTTTATATGGTTTTAAGAATTCATGTTCTAAAGAAATTTCTGCTGCTGGAAGTAAAATGTCCTCTTTTTCATTTATCTCAACCTTTAAGTCTCTTAAAATAAGAGAGCTTATATGAGATGTTTCCTCTAACAATGAAGCCTTTAGTAATTTTGGATCTCCTAAAATATAAAACTTAAACGGTGCATACTCTAAAGTGTCATCGACCTTAATAAATGACCAATAACAACTTACTCCTGTTGTTGGAATAAATCTATGTTTATTTATTGCAATTGACTGTGCCCCTGCTAATCTAAAATCATTTAACACCATTTCCATATCTATATCATGAAATATTTTTCTCCACTGTGTAAACTCTGAATCCTCTGGTAGAACATCTCCATCTTTAATAATAATCTCAAGACCCGCACCCCTTACTTCAGACAATCCAGTTAAAAGACCGTAGTCTTCCAATTGTTTTCCCATATCTTCCATTATTTTTTTTGAATTCTGTCCATAATTATCATATTGGTTTATTTTACTGGTTGTTTCCTCATTTAGTTTTTCTAAGTTTGATATTTCTTTATACAATTTATTTCTTTCTTCAATTGCATCTTGATATTCTTTTGCATTCATATCTAGGCTAGTTTTTATACCTTCAAAATTATAATTTAAAGATATTAATAATCCTAAAAGTATAAATCCTAAAAATATTATAATATTATAAGTTTTTCGCTTCACAACCCCACCTCTTAACGTGATTTTGTTTTTTCAATTATTAACCTACGTATTATAGCGAAGTTATCAAAAATTCTTCCTCCAAATACTATTACTGCTGCAATATATATTGGGATGCCAAGCTTATCACCTAAATATGCCAACCCTGCCGCAAGTGCTGCATTACCAAAAAATCCTGATATAAATATGTCCGCTTGAAAATTCTTTGATAAGTTTGCTCTTATTGCACCAAATACAGAATCTAGACAGGCTAGAATTGCTACTGACATATATGGCGAAAACTTCTCAGGTATATTAACATCTACTATAAATCCTAATAGTACTCCAATAAATAATCCTATAACTGCTATCATTCTCTACACCTACTCCTTCTTTTTTACTGGATGTAATTGATCACTTTTTAAGCTTTCTGTTGTCTTTTCGATTACTATATCATCTGAATATACAACCTCTGCTTTAAAGTTTCTAAGCCTATTGTAGTCAAGAGTTCCTTTCCAATCTAAGGATACCTTTAATCTATTTTTATCTCCAATTACCTTTATTTCTATTTTATCTCTTGGGTTTAATTTACCTGCATTTCCAATCCAAAGATAATCACTTGATGGCTTTATTCCAGTTTGCGGAGTTATTCTATACCCATTTACTGAAATTGCTTGAGCTTCTGAAAACCAGAGAATATTTATTAAATGCACAAGCTCTTCTTCAGATATTCCAACAGTCTCATTATTTCCAGCAAATATATCTGATTTAGGTGATAATGTAATCTTAGCACCTGGACCTGTAACATCTTCCGTTCCCAATATCATTCTAGAATTGTCCAATTGTTTTTTAATTTCTGAATCCATTTGACCATTTTTTGCAACTGATTCTTCTAGTTGTTTTAATTTATCTGTAAGATCCCCATTAACCTTACTTAAAGCTTCCTTTTCTTTCTTTAATCCTTCTACTTCTGCTATTACATTTGATTTGTCAATACTTTGACCTTCTCCCATTTCTTTACTTGTTAATGCTTTAAATTGATATGCTAACAAAAATCCTAAGAGGGCACAAACTATTGCTACAAATACCTGTGATGTTGATTTCTTCATTTCTTTCCTCCCTTTATTCTTCAGTCTTTATTATTGGCGCTCCTAATGATCTTATATCAATATATCCTTTAGTTATAACAGTATTTTTTTCACTAAGTGCATCAAAGACAAACTCCATCTTATCAAGTATATTTTCATCGCTTCCTAATAAGCACTGAACTTCATCGATATTTACTTTAATTTCATTTAAATTTGTTATATCTAATGATGTTATCTTTTTTGTTACCTTTTCTAAAGAGTTAATTTTATAGAACATTTCAACAACTTGTTTTGTTCTTTCATCAATTTCATTTATTCTTTTACCAACTTCTTGAGCTTCAATATTTACACCATGTAGCTCCATAATATTTGGTATAGTTAAATCAAATTCTTTATCTATTAAATGTAAATCATCAGATAATATTAAAAATTCATCCCCTCTATTAATGTAATATGATGCATTTTGCTGATTTACATCAAGCACCAAGGTATTTGGATATTTCTTTTTCACCTTAACTTCTTCTACATATGGAATTGCTTTTAGTGCATTTTCTACTTCCTTTGAATTTATAAGAAAAATATTTTCCCCTTCTAATCCATTAACTAAATCTAAAATTTTTTCCTCAGTTAAGTTTTTTTCTCCTACTACTTGAAATTTTTTTATATTAAATAGAGAGCTCTTATATGCTACTCCAACTAGTACAATACCAGTTAGTGTAAGCAAAAAAATTGTCTTCCTTATTTTCTTTTTTCTTTTAGCTTTTATTATGTATTTATTTGTATTTGTTCCCATCTTTTTTTCCCTTAACATATTTTTAACTTTTACTAATATAATAACACTTATAGTACTTTTTTTCACCAATAATTATTAAATAATTTTAATTTTAATCATTTTGTAATAATTAAAATATCTCTTAGTTTTAGTTAATCATTTTCATATTATTACTATATTTATTTAAACAAAATTATAGGGATGCTTTAAATATTTATTATTTAAAAGCATCCCTTATTTTATACCTGTTGTTTCTCTGTTTGCCTAGATATATTTAATAGTATACCCATTGCCGTTAGATTTATAACAAGCGAAGTTCCTCCATAGCTTATAAATGGTAAAGGTACGCCTGTAACAGGCATAGACCCAGTTACTACCGCAATGTTTATTAAACATTGCACTGCTATAATTGATGTAATACCAACTGCTAATAGCATACCATAAGTATCCCTAGCTTTTGTTGCAACTTTCATTCCTCTCCAAATTAAAATTAGGAATAAACATATTATAAATAAACATCCTATTAAACCTAATTCTTCACCAATTATTGAAAAAATAAAATCATTATGTGGCTCAGGCATATACATTGTCTTTTGTCTAGATTGCCCAAGACCAAGTCCTGTAACTCCACCAGCCCCTAATGCATAGAAGGATTGAATTAATTGATATCCATCACCTGCTGCATCCTTCCACGGGTCAGTAAAATTCATTAATCTTCTTAACCTATAAGGTTCTAGAACTGCAAAAGCTATTGCTGCTGATCCAAGTAATGGAGCAACAATTCCGAACATGTGCTTTTTTCTTCCACCTGCACAGAATAACATAATAAAACTAACAATCATTATTACAGATGCAATACTTAGGTTTTTCCCCATTAATACAAGCCCTGCAAATAATCCTGCAAGTACAATATATGGTATGATACCTTTGTATAAATCTCTAACTCTTTCACCAATTCTATCAATATTCATTGCTATTGCAAGTACAACTGCATATTTTGCAAGCTCCGAGGGCTGAAAAGATGCCCCTGGTAATGGTATCCATCTTCTTGCACCATTTACTGGCGGACAAAATAAAACTATTATAAGTAATACCGCTGCAGCTATAGTAATATATGGTGTTATTTTTTTAAGCTTATGATAATCCCAAGACATCATAAAACACATAACTATTATTCCAACTACACTCCAAATTATAACTCTTTTCAAAAAATATGAACTATCATTATATTTAACCATTGCGTAATATGAACTTGCTGAATATACCATAACTATTCCTATTGCAAGTAATGCCATAACGGTTAAAAAGATTCCATAATCTATTTCTCCTAATTTACCCTTCTTGGGTTTAAATTTTCTCATAATCAATCCTCCACTAAACCAAGGTTATAGTGCTAAAAAACCTATAATGCATAAAATAGTAGTAATTACTGAGAATACAATAACTATCTTTGTTTCTGACCATCCTATTTGTTCGAAATGATGGTGTATAGGTGCCATTTTAAACACCCTTTTTCCAGTTAACTTAAATGAAGTTACTTGAATTACAACTGATAGTGTTTCTAATACATAAATTCCTCCAACTAAGAAGAATATCCATGGACCTTTTAAAATTAATGCAATTGTTGCTAACGCTCCTCCTAAAGCTAGGGAACCTGTATCTCCCATGAAAACTCTAGCTGGATATGCATTAAATTTTAAGAATCCTAATAATGCTCCAATTAATCCAATTGAAAATACAGCAACTGAATAATGTCCCATTCTATATGCTACTAATGTAAAGAATGTTAAAACTATTACTGTTACAGATGTGCATAAACCATCTAATCCATCTGTTAAGTTTACTGCATTTGTAAATGCTGAGTAATAAATTATTATTAATGGAATGTATAAAATTCCAAAGTTTACTTCTCCAAAGAAAGGTATTATTAATTCTGTTCCTATTACCTTATATCCATAAAATGCTAATAGTGTTGAAAAAACTAATAATAATATCATCTTTTGATATGCTTTTAATCCTTCATTTTCTTTCTTTACTATTTTAAGCATATCATCTAAAAATCCTATAAATCCAAATGCAATCATTGAATATAATACTATCATACCTTCTTCTGCAATATTATATCTCTTTAAAATCATAACTAGTGTTACTGCTAGTATGAAAATTATTCCTCCCATTGTTGGAGTCCCTGCTTTTTTTAAATGACTTTGTGGGCCATCTTGTCTTATATTTTGACCAAATTTCAATTTATGAAGCATCGGTATGAATATTGGCCCAAGTATTAAGGCTATAACAACTCCCACTCCAAAACTAAATAACATTGTTGGGTTTAGAATTCCATTAAATATTTCCCCCATTATTTTGCCTCCTTCGTTAAACTATAATTTTTTTAAGTTCTACAACTATTTCTTCGAATTTTTCTCCTCTTGAAGCTTTAACCAATACATTATCTTCACCCTTAATTATAGTTTTTAAAGCATTAATTAATTCCTCTTTGTTTTCAAAACAATATATATTTTTATTATTGTAACCTTCTTTATAATCCTCTTGATACTCTCCACATACAATTAATACATCACTTGTACTTGTTGCGTATTCTCCAGTTTCTTTATGTGCTGTTTTAGCTTCACTTCCAAGCTCTCTCATTGTTCCAAGTATTGCTACCTTTCTTCCCTTTGAGTTATTTAACACATCTAATGCTGCTCTCATAGAATCAGGACTTGCATTATAGCAATCATTAATAATTCTTCCAACATTTCCTTTTATTATTTCTAATCTCATGCTTGTTGCCTCAAGATTTGAAATACCATTTCTCATCTCATCAAAGGTTAATTCAAGCTGTAAAGATACACCAATTCCAAGTAATCCATTTAATACGTTGTGTGCCCCTATCATTGGTAATGTGAACTCTTCTTTTTTACCATTATACTCACATGTGAATTTAGTAGTTTCATCAGTTGTTTTTACGTCACTAGCATAAATTTCAAACTTATCTGATAATCCTGTTTTTATAATTTTATACTCTTTATTATTAACTGTGTTTAAATATTTATCTTCTCCGTTAATAATTAAAATGTTGTCTTTATCAAAAAAGTCTGTGATTTCCATCTTAGCTTTTAAAATATTATCTTGAGTTTTTAAGTTCTCTATATGGGATAACCCTATATTTGTTATTACTCCAATATCAGGGGATGCAACCTTTGCTAAAGTGTGAATTTCTCCCAAATCACTCATTCCCATTTCTAATATTGCAACATCTATTTCACTGTTAAGCTCTAATACCATTAAAGGTAGTCCTATATCATTATTAAAGTTTCCTTTTGTTTTAAAAACATTATATTTTCCACTTAAAAATGCTGCTAATAGGTCTTTAGTTGATGTTTTACCTGTTGAACCTGTAACACCAATAACCTTTAAACCTAGCTTATTTCTGTAATATTTAGCAAGGCTTAATAAGGCTTCCTTTGTATTATTGACCTTTATCACATTTCCTAAACTTTCACACTCTTCAATTTCAAAATTTACTTCATCTATGATTGCTATAGAAGCACCCTTTTTTAGTGCTTCTATAGTATAATCATTTCCGTTAAAATTACTTCCCTTTATCGCAAGATATACATTATCTTTTTGTATTTTTCTTGTATCTATTGATAATTTATTAAAGGATTTATTTTCATTTTCTATTATTAATTCCCCGTTTACTGCCTCAATTAATTCCTTAAAGGTTAATTCCATCTTTGCACCTCTATTTACTTAGTATTTCTTCAATTACTTCTCTTTCATCAAAATGTATAGTTTGGTCCTTGAATATTTGGTAAGTTTCATGTCCCTTTCCTGCAATAACTATAACATCTCCTGGCATTGCAATTTCAATTGCCTTTTTTATAGCATCTGCTCTTTGAACTTCAATAATATAATTATCTTTTTCAATTCCTTTAACTATATCACTTATAATTTCTTTAGGTTCTTCTGTTCTTGGATTATCTGAAGTTATAATTGCTATATCACTTAGATCTGATCCAATCTTACCCATTTGTGGTCTTTTAACCTTGTCTCTATCTCCACCACATCCAAATACTGATATTAATCTATTCTTTGTAAATTCTTTTGCAGTTTTTAAAATATTGTCTAATCCATCAGGTGAATGAGCATAATCAATAATTATATCATATGGTAGTTTGTATTTTATTGCTGTTCTCTCACATCTTCCTGGAACCTGTGCTTTTTCTATTCCTTTTTTTATAGCATCAACATCTACGCCTAGTTCATAGCATGCAAGCATTGCTGATAACCCATTATATAGGTTGTATGCTCCTGGAATAGATATTTTAAACTTTTCTTCCTTTGGCATATTTAAATCAAAATTTATTTCTCTTGAACCAAATTGGACATTATATGGTTTGTAATTGCTATCTGACTTTTCTGAGTATGATATAACTTTTTTATCATCATACTTACTTAATCTCTCTACTATTTCTTTTCCATAATTATCGTCAATATTTATAATATTTATACTACTTCTTTCAAAAAGTTTATATTTTGCATTAAAATAGTTTTCAAATGTCTTATGAAAATCCAAATGATCTCTTGTTAGGTTAGAGAATATTCCAACATTAAATTCTACACCATATACTCTATCTAAGTCTAATGAGTGGGAACTAACTTCCATAACACAGTATTCTACCCCTTCATCAACCATATTTTTAAATAATTCTTGTAACTCTAATGATTCTGGAGTTGTTCTTTCTGTCTCAAGCTTCTTATCTCCTATGAAATTAGCTATAGTTCCTATTAGCCCAACCTTTTTTCCACTCTCTTCTAAAATATTCTTTATCATAAAAGCTGTAGTTGTTTTTCCATTTGTTCCTGTTACACCTATCATTTTCATCTTCTTTGATGGACTATCATAGAAGTTACATGCCATTTGAGCTAAAGCCTTTCTTGTATCTTCACATTTTATTACCGTTACATCACTCTTTACTTCTACATAATCTTGAACAACTATTACTTTTGCCCCGTTATTTAGTGAAGTATCTATATATTTATGACCATCTGTTGCATATCCTTTTACGCAAACAAATATATCATTAGCTTCTACTTTTCTACTATCATATGCTATTTTATTTACTTCTAAATCTTCTGTTCCCTTTATAAGTTCATACTTAATATTATTTAAGATTTCTACTAATTTCATAAAAACCTCTCCTTTTTATTTTTTGCTGATGTTAAATTTCTCAAAAATAAGGCATGCAGAGAACTCCACATGCCTTTAAATTACTAAAATAAATATTAGTTACCTCCTGTGTAATCATCCTTATAATCACTGTTTAAGGATAATTTAACACTAGTACCTTTACTTATTAATTCTCCTGGCGGTATGCTTTGCTCTGTTACTGAACCATTTCCATCAAAGTTTACAACAATACCTAAATTTGATAGCATTGCTGCTGCTGAGTCTTTTGAGAAACCTCTTACATCTGGCATTATAACATTTCTATTATATGCTCCTGTTGCATCAGTGTAAATATTAATTTTAGCTCCCTCTTTTACAGTATATCCAGGATATGGTTTTATATCCATAACTGTATCTCCTGAGCCCTCAATATTTACATCTAAGTGAAGTTCTTTCAATTTTTTCTTTGCTTCCTCAACTTTTAATCCTCTGATTTCTGGAATAACCACATCTCTCTTAATTACACTAGCATTCTCTGATGAGAATGAACTTTCTAAGTAATTAAATATATCACTAAATAGCATCTTAGCTATAGGACTGGTTACAACCCCTGCATAGTAATCTCCTGCACTTGGTTCATCAATTGTTATCATTACAGTTACTTGTGGATTATCAACAGGTGCCATTCCTACAAATGATGAAATATATTTACCTTTTTGGTAAACTCCATTTTCAACCTTTTGAGCTGTTCCTGTTTTTCCTCCAATATGATAACCTTCAATAAAAGCATTTTTTGCCGACCCTGCTATAACAACTCTTTCTAGATGTTGTCTTAATTCTGCTGTCTTTTCTGCACTAGCAACTGTTGATTTTATTGAACTGAATTTTTCATCTATAACTCTTGTTCCACTATCATCAACATGAGTAACTTCTTTCATTACATGAGGCTGAATTAATTCTCCTCCATTTGCTATTGCATTAAATGCCGCCATAAATTGTATTGAATTTACTGTATTTGTTTGACCAAAGGATATTGTTGCTAAATCTGTTGATGTAATATTTTCTGGTTTTTTAATTATACCCTTTGCTTCTCCTGGTAAGTCTACTCCTGAAACCTTACCAAATCCAAATTTCTTTATATACTCATAAAGTTTATCTTTTCCAATTCTTTCTCCTAAATCCATAAATCCAATATTACATGAATTTTGAATAATTTCAGGGAAAGTTAACTGACCATGCCCTGATGTTTTCCAGCAGTGAATATTTCTTCCTCCAACTACCTTGTGCCCTGTACAGTTAAATGTATCTGTTTCCTTTACAAGACCCTCTTCCATAGCTGCAATTGAGGTAAATACCTTAAATATTGATCCTGGCTCAAATGTATCATTTACAGTTTTATTTCTCCACATCTTTTGAAGTTTTTCACCTTCTGTAGCTCCTTCAAACCCCTCTGAACCTTCATATGGTGCATTAGGATTAAAGTCTGGTTTATTAACCATTGCTAAGATTTCACCTGTTTTTGGATCCATTACAGTAACCATTACCCCTTTAGCCTTATTATCTATAAGGGCTTGATTCGCTGCCTTTTCTGCAAAGAACTGTATTTGCTCATCAATTGTTAATACTACATCCTTACCCTCAACTGGTGGGGTGAATTTTGATATTGTATATGGCAGGTCATTTCCTTGTTGATCATATTCTGAAATTTTCATTCCTGGAATACCTGATAAATACTTATCATATTGATACTCAACTCCAGTTAATCCCTTACCATCAATATTTGTACTTCCTAGTACGTGTGCTAAAAAGTTATCATTTGGATAATATCTCTTTGTGTCTGGTGAAACTAAAACACCACTTATTTTTAATCCGTTAACCTTGTCTGCAACATCTTTCTCTATTCTTCTAATTAAGGTTGCTGACCCTGCATCTTTACCACTTGGAAGTTTAGTATTTAACTTTTTTAATACATCCTGTTCCTTCATTCCTGTTGCCTCAGCAATTTTTGGTGCTATCTCTTCCATACTCGCATTTGGCTTACCATTTTCAGAATTTTTCTTTACATACTTTCTGACTGAGTTAAGGTCGAAGTCTACTCTATAAACATTTGCAGATACCGCAAGTTCATTACCATTTCTATCTAGTATTTTCCCTCTTCTTGCATCTATTTTAACTTCACTTGTCCATTGTTCCTCTGCTCTAGCTGCATATTCCCCTCTCTTAACTATCATTATGTATGATAATCTTAGAGATAGAACCATAAAAACTGCTGTTAAAACACTTACAGCCGCCATCATCCTTTTTCTCATTTCCCCGTGATCTTTATAATTTCTTTTACTCACTCTAACGCCTCCGACTGAAAGTAGCTAGATTCAATTACTTAGCTCTACAATAATTAAAATCTAGCACTATTTATTCAATTTTATTACTCTTTTCATAAATATTAAACATTCGCTTAATTAATAAAAATTAGGTTAATCAATTAATTTACAGCTCTTAAAGTGTTTCCTAGATGCTAATGTCTTCTAATTAATTACTAGGTTAACTTATATTGTTATATTTTATGAATGTTCCACCTTCAGTATTTTGCACTACCTTTGTTTTTATTTCTCTTGTGGTCTTAACTCCCCTAAGAAATCTTGCGATGTATCAATAAATACAACATCATTCTTAGTTGATCTTACCATTCCAAGCTTATCAATTGCATCCTTCTCTATCTTCTCAAGAGATGCTCCCTTTAGCAATGTAACTCTTAAAGCCTCTCCCTCAGCTGAAATTGTTTTTATTTCTTTTCCCATTTTTGTTAAGTTTCTTTGCATATTATATACCTGACCATCTCTATATAATGCAATAACTCCTAACATTAAAAAAACACCAGAAACTTGCAATACCGATTTTATTGTATTAGCCTGTTTTCTTTTTTGTAATTTTCTTCTTTCTCTTTTTGCTCTCTCTATTTGCTCTTGACGTTGCTTTTCCTCAAAGGACTCTTCTCTTCTTAATGGCTTTTGAACTATATTTCCATTTATGTAATTATACTTCTTCTCTAACAATTTATTCACATCCCTACACTTTTATAACAATAATTTAAATTCTTTCAAAAACTCTTAGTTTTGCACTTCTACTTCTTGGGTTTTCTAAAACTTCTTCTTCTGTAGGATCTATTGGTTTCCTTGTTGTTGTTTTCCCTAAAGATACTTTACCGCAAATACACATTGGGAATTCTCTAGGACAAGTACATGGGTCTTGTAGTTCTCTAAATTTTTGTTTTACAATTCTGTCCTCTAGTGAATGGAATGTTATAATTGCCATTCTCCCACCCTTGCTTAATCTTTTTATACCATCTTCTATTGTTTGATTTAATATTGATAATTCACTATTAACTTCAATTCTTATAGCTTGGAATGTCCTCTTTGCTGGATGAGGCCCTTCTCTTCTAGCTTTTGCCGGAATTGCATTTTTAATTATTTCAACTAGTTCTAAAGTTGATTCTATTTCCTTTTCTTCTCTTCTGTTAACTATGAAATTAGCTATTCTTTTTGCAAATTTCTCTTCTCCATAATCTCTAATTATTCTGTAAAGTTCAAATTCACTATATTCATTTACTACATTATGTGCTGAAAAGCTATTTTCTCTGTTCATTCTCATATCAAGGGGTGCATCTTGCATATAGCTAAATCCTCTTTCCCCTGTATCTAATTGGTATGAACTTACTCCTAAATCCATTAGAATACCATCAACCTTTGGTATATCTAATTCTGTTAGAATCTCATCAATTCTATAAAAATTACTATGTACTAAAGTTACATTGTTGAATTCTTTTAGTCTTTCTCCTGCTGCCTTCAATGCGTCTTTGTCTTGGTCTATTCCTATTAGTCTTCCATTTTCACCAAGTCTTTTAACTATTTGTGTTGAGTGTCCTGCACCACCTAGTGTACAATCAACATAAATTCCATCTTCCTTGATGGCTAATCCGTCTAAACATTCATTTAATAAAACTGATACGTGTTTAAATTCCATATTACTGCGTCTCCTTATATTCCTAAATCGCTCATTTTTTCTGCTATTGAATCAAAATCCACATTTGAGTCATTATACTCTAACCATTTTTCCTTGCTCCATATTTCTACTCTAGTTAGTACTCCTATACTTACTATTTCCTTTTCTATGTTTGCATATTCCTTTAGATTTTGTGGAATTAAACCTCTCCCCTGTTTATCCATTTCTATTTCGCATGCTCCTGCAAAAAAGAATCTCACAAATGATCTTGCATCTTTGTTTGTAAGTGGTAGTGTTTTAAGCTTATCTTCGAGAACTTTCCACTCTTCCTGTGGATAGGCATATAAACATCCATCAAGACCTTTAGTAATAACAAATTTATTACCAAGTCCCTCTCTTAACTTAGAAGGCACTATCATTCTATTTTTAGTATCTAATGCATGTTGATATTCACCTATAAACATCTCTAGTTCTCCCTTAGTTATATTTTACGTGTTTCTTGCTCTACTTTCAACCACTTTACACCACTTTAAACCACTTTTATATATAAATTCTATAAAATTTCTAATTTTCCTCCTAGATTTATGAAATTTATTGACTTTTTTATATAGTGTCATTAAAATAATTAAATGTAATAACATCTTCATCATACATATTATGGGAATGGATTTGTACTGGTGTACTTACCGATCTTCAAAATCGTGTTGTGAACTAAGACTTCATTGGTGGGTTCGATTCCCACACATTCTCGCCATTTTAGAAATAAATGCATAAAAAGTGGAGGTTGAAACATCTAAGTGTTTCACCCTCCACTCTTATTTTTACTCAAAAGTACTTTTTTACATTATTTGAGCATCTACTTTTTTTAATAGTTCTTCACTTATTTTTTTAGATTCTTCTTCGATTATTATTAATTCATTCTTTAATTCATTATAGTAATCTTCTGATTTTAATGATGACAAGTTTACTTCTACATTTATTATTGCTGACTTTATAGCTGCATGTAACAGTGCTGCTGCTACTCCTGCATCTGATACTAACATCTTATTTCCATATTCTATTGCAAAATTTATATTTTCATAGAATTTAATTCCTTCTCTTGCCATTTTAAGTGGTGCTTGTAGTGCTTTATAGGTTTTTTTATTTATTTCTTCTTTTCTGTATTTCTTTTCTTCTTCTGTTT
The DNA here is from genome assembly GCA_051653165.1 of Clostridium sp. Lineage (GTDB taxonomy): Bacteria > Bacillota > Clostridia > Clostridiales > Clostridiaceae > Clostridium. The sequence continues at coordinate 4,414 of JBOFVP010000218.1, read as the reverse complement.
CTTTTGGAAGCTTATATGAATCCATTAGTTCTCCGAAATATGTTTTGTCCATATCCATTAGTGTTAGTGCTTCTTCTCTTAATTTATTACTATTTTCTATGAAGTCTTTCATTTTTTCTTTAATATTTTCTTCCATTCCTTCATAGCTTTTTTTTCCTACTGTTAATGAATATACCATTGAATTTAAGCTACCTGATAATGCAAGTACTATTCCAGCTACACTTCCTCCTCCTGGTGTTGGTGATGATGATGCTAGCTCTATTGTAAATTCTTCTATTGAATAATTTTTGAAATCCATTATTTTGCCCCCTTAAATTTCTTTACTAATTTTGATAAATCTTTCACTTCATTTACTTTTAATATAACTAGAGATACTCCATAAACTATAATTCCAACCACTCCACTTATAGCTATTATAATTAAAGAGTTTAGTGAATTTAATTCATTATAGCTCCAAAAATACTTGTTAATTATTAATACTATTATTCCCATAATTAAACTCGAAAGAATCATTTTGATTATATTATTTATATCAGTATTTGAATATTTAAATTTTATTTCTCTTTTCAAAGGAATATATAACATTATTAGTGTTATAATACTTGTTAATGTATATCCTATTGCAAGAGATTCTTCGCCAATGGCTGTTTTTAGAGTTATTGTAATGACAAATAATATTATAATCGTAAAAACACTATTTTTTAATACCTCTTTTTGATTGTCTAAACTAAAATAGCATCTAGATAGCATATCCTTAAGTGAAAGCGCTATAATACTTGGTGTTAAAAACGCTAGGAAGGTTGCAACTCTTACAACTAAATCTACTGTAAACTCCCCTCTTAATAAGTATAATGCCATTATAGGAACTCTTAATATAAATAACCCAATAGATACAGGCAATAAAAGGATTAGTATATAATTAATTGACTTAATTAATGCTTCATTATACTCTTCCATTTTTCTATTTGCCTGAAGTCCTGCTAAGATTGGATAAGTAACCATATTTATTCCGATGGCAAAAACCTCATAAAACATTGTAGTCATTTTATTTCCATAATCTAATATTACTATTGAACTACTTTCAATACTTCCAGCAATATTTGTTAATATAGATAAATTTATTTGTACTAAAGATGATGATATAACAATAGGAACTATATTTCTTCCAAGCGCCTTTATATTTTCATCTTTTAAGTTAACAAAGAATTTAAATTTATAGCCCAATTTTTTAAAGGTTGGAATATTTACTGCCATCATTACAAAAAAGGCTATAACAACAGCTACTCCATATCCTATAATTCCAAAATATTTTAATAAAATCAACTGATACCCTAAATATATTACATTTGACCACAATGCCATTGATGCAGGAATTAAAAATCGTTCATGACACTGCAATACCCCAGCCATTATATTTTGAGGTCCTACAAATATTAAGGATAAAAACATAATTCTTATCAGTAAAACAGCTTGACTCAATGCAACCGGATTTGCGGCTATATCCTTTGATAATATTTTTACTATTGGGTTTGCAAAAACTATTCCTAAAATAGCTATTATCATTGATACTATAACCGAAATACTAATAATGTTATTTATAAACTTATTACTTTTATTTTTATCACCCTGAACCATTAATTTTGAATGAATTGGAATAACTGCCATAGTTAAGCCATACCCTATACTTACTAATAGCATAGTTGTTCTCATTGCAAAAATAAAAGTTGCGTTCTCCATTTCTACTCCATAGGCGCTTGCCATTAATGCATCTCTTAACATAGCAATTACCTTACTAATTATTGTGAAAGCCATAATAATTATTGAAGTATTAATTACTTTATTTTTCATCCCTTACCTCTTATTTAATATATTTTTATATCCTTCATAATATCTATTAACAAAATTATCTATGGTAAATTCTTTAGCAACAATTTTTCTAACTGTATCACCCTTTGTCTTTAATTCACAATCTAAAACGGCACTTTTCATACCCTTGTATATTGACTGATAATTATCTGGATCTATGTAAAATACATTCTCTCCTAAAAAATCACTAACATTGTGTAGCTTAGATATTATAACTGTCTTCGAAAAAACAAATCCTTCTAATACAGCTAATGGAGGAATCCCCCCTTCATCGAAAGATGTAAGAACATTAATATCTACATTATTAAAAAGCTTATATCCTTTATCAATATGTCCTAAAAACTCAACATTATCATTTATAGACAGTTTATTTACTAAATTCTTTGCCTCCTGTAATTCATCCCCATCTCCAACTAATATAAGCTTAGCTCTCTTCTCTTCTTTTATTAGCTCATTAAATCCTAATATCATATTTCTATGATTTTTTATTGGATGGAATCTAGAAATAGAAATAAAGGTAAAAGCTTCCCTTTCTTTTGTTTCTTTTTCTATATCCTTAGATAATTCCTCCACATCAATACCATTATAAACTGCATCTACCTCTTCACACAAATTATGTTTTCTTAATAAGTCTCCTAAATAATCTGATACAACTAGAAAGTTATTGAATGATTTTAAAGACATAAAAAACAACTTACTCCATAATAACCTTTTAAAACCCTTCAGATTATCAAAATCACGATTAAAATCACTATGTATAGTGATACAGCTTTTACTCTTAATTTTCCTCTTATTAATCATATGAAATAACGCCCCTCTAGCCCCGTGAAAATTTATTATATCAAAATTATTGTTATTGATATGCTCTATTAGTTCTTCGTTTTTAAGCTTATTTTGAAAATACTTAAAATCTACTTTTCTATCTTTACACTTCTTTACTAGATCACCTTCACCTAATAAACATATACTTGTAGTTAATGAGCTGTTATTTCCCTTTAATATATTTAATACATGCTCACCTCCCCCTCCATTATCATTACCACTTATTATTTCTAATGCTTTAATCTTCATAATTTCTCACCTATATAAATCATACTGTAGGATTTCTCCCACAGTATTCAATATCTTTCTTATTTAACCTTATTATAAACCCCAACAATAATTGCGGCCATTATCCAAAATATAGTTGTAACCTTTGGCACAAACCACATATTATCTAACATATTAACTTGCATGAATATTAATATTGAAGTTATTATTCCTATAATAATTCCTCTATGTTCTCCAGTAAATTTCTTAAATATTATATACATTCTATATAATATAGTACAATTCATTAACATAAAAGGAATAAATCCTATAATACCAAGCTCACTTAAAACTTTTAGATAAGAATTATGTGTTGGAAACCCAACTTCTCCTGGTACTAAGTATTGTGGATATTGATTTACATACTGTTCGTGTAAAATTGTATAATTACCATTCCCAACACCTGTAATTGGGTTATCTAAAAACATTTTTATAGCTATGCTCCAATGCTTTACTCTACCATCACTAAACACCTTACTGCCCATATCCATAACTCTTGTTGCTATTCCAGGAACTAAAAGTGCACCTATACCACCTAATATTAACCCTATTAGTATTTTCCAGTTATATAATATTGCTAAAATGATTAATCCTGATGCCATTGCTAACCATGAGTTTCTTGACCAACATAATAAAATATTACTTGCCATCATAATTGCAGTAATTATAAAAAATAACTTTTTGAACTTCTTTTTCTCATTATTGATTATGGCTATTAGTGGAAAGAATAGTATTACTAAATAGATACCTAAACTATTTGGATGTCCTAATGCGGATTCAATTCTTGAAAAACCATTAGTCTCTACCTGAATACCAATTTTAGTCATGTATTGAATTATTCCAAGTAGGGATACAATTGCTGCTGGATAGTACATTGCATTTATAAAGTATTCTTTTCCTTCCTTATATAATAACTCTTTAATTACAAAGAATATTATACAAATATAGGTAGCAAATCTTATAGATTCTTTTATTACTATAACCTTATTTTCCGCAACAAGTATAGATAATACCATTACGCCTAGCACAATTAACATTGAAATAATTGTATAATCTTTTAAAAAATTAATTATATCCTTAAACAATGTTTTTCTATCATCCTTATTTATAATTCTTTTACAAACATAAATTAATATTATTAATATTAAAAATATATCCATTACAGGAACTTTTTCATTTATACTTTGTGGTAGTAATGGCACTAAACACAAATATATAAAAAATAACTTATTTACTAAATTCCTCCCCATTTATATCTCCTCTCCTATTTGATTGTTTTTCCTATTTTTAAAAACCATCCAAATAAATTTTGGAATTGACCCTAATCTTTTTATTCTCCAAGGCTCCTTTACTACCCTATATGCCCATTCAAATCCAATTGATATCATCCACTTAGGTGCTCTCTTTAAGGTTCCTGATAAAACATCCAAGCTTCCTCCAACACCCATAAACACACTAG
>JBOFVP010000217.1:0-5508 GCA_051653165.1 Clostridium sp. | reverse complement strand
GTACTGAGAAGATTAAGGATATTGAAGAGTTCATAAAGAGAATTTCAAAGGCTAGAAATCATACAAGAATGTGGGTTAACAGAGGGTTTACCCCTAATGAATTATACACATTACATGGTGGTTTAAAGGTTAATGAACTAGAGGTTGCTTGTGAAGGTAGCGAGAAGGTTGGAAGAAATGATCCGTGTCCTTGTGGAAGTGGTAAAAAGTATAAGAAGTGTTGTGGTTAAGATAATTCTCAAAATTATATAATATAAAAGGTTGATATAAGGGGGATAACATTTGAAAAAGAAAATATTTTTAGGGGTAATTTTTAGTATTATTACTATTGCATTAGTTTTTAGCTACCAGTATGTAGTTGATGGACTTGAAGGAGAAACTACAGAAACTGTTGAGCAGAGTGTTAATACTGATAATGTAGATACAAATAATGATGTTTATGATAGATTTGAAGGCATGACAACTAGAAATGATGATAAGGGTGTTCCTGTATTATGTTATCACTCTGTTGCTGATGATGAATCTACTAATGGACCTATAACTCTTTCTAAGAGTAAGCTAAGACAGCACTTATCTGTTTTAAAGGAAGAGGGATATGTTACTTTAACTATTGGAGAATTAGAGGACTATCTTCATAATAATAAACCTATTTCAGAGAAGAGTGTAGTTTTAACCTTTGATGATGGATACAAGGACAATTATGTTAATGCATTTCCTATTCTTAAAGAGTTTAATATGAAGGCTACTTTCTTTGTTATAACGGATTATTCACTTAATGGGAATAATGATAGATTTATTAATGAGAAAGAAATTAAAGAGTTATCTGACTGGGGTATTGATATACAATCCCATACAGTTTCTCATACAGAGTTAGCTACTTTATCATTTGATAAGCAGGTTGATGAACTTAAAAAGTCTAAAGAAAAACTTGAGGGTATTACAAGTAAAAAGGTTAATGCTACTGCATATCCTGTAGGTAGTTATAATGATGATACTTTTAAAGCGTTAGATGAAGCTGGTTATAAAATGGGATTTACTATTGAAAGAGGCCTTGCAGATAGAAATGATAATAAAGGAAAGTTAAATAGAATATGTGTTGATTATACATATGGTAGTAAGGATATAAAAAAGGTTTTAACAAAATTTAAGAATTAGTTTTAAAGGTGATAGTCAAATAAATAACTATCACCTTTAAATATGGATTAATATCCATTTGGATGGTTCTTATGCCAGTTCCAAGCAGTTTCTATTATTGTTTCTAAAGAATTATATTTTGGTTTCCAGTTTAATTCTTTTGTTGCTCTTTCTGATGATGCTATTAATATTGCAGGGTCTCCAGCTCTTCTTTCTGCAATTTGTGCTGGGATTTCATGTCCTGTAACTTTTCTAGCTATTTCTACAACTTCTTTTACTGAGAAGCCTGTTCCGTTTCCTAGGTTGTAGATTGCACTTTCTCCGCCATTCATTAATCTGTCTAATGCAAGTGAATGAGCTGATGCTAAATCACTAACGTGGATGTAGTCTCTAACACATGTTCCATCTGGTGTGTTATAGTCATCTCCATACATCATGATTTTTTCTCTGTTTCCTAGTGCAACATCTAATATTATTGGAATTAGATGAGTTTCAGGTGAATGATCTTCTCCAATTTTTCCACTAATATGTGCACCACATGCGTTGAAGTATCTTAATGTTGTATATTTAATTCCATATGCACTATCACACCATGCTAGTATTTTTTCTACTAATAGCTTTGATTCTCCATATGCGTTTGTTGGAATTGTTTTGCTATTTTCAAGTATTGGAACTTGGTCTGGTTCTCCATAGGTTGCTGCTGTTGATGAGAATACAATGTATTTTACATTATGATCTCTCATTGCTTCTAGTAATGATATTGTTCCATAAACGTTGTTGTTAAAGTACTTTAGTGGTTCACTCATACTTTCTCCAACTAATGAGTATGCTGCAAAATCAATTACTGCTTCTATGTTATTTTCTGTGAAGACTTTGTCTAGGATTTCTCTATCTCTTAAATCTCCAACGTATAGTTTTCCACCTAATAAGGCTTCTTTATGTCCCTTTTCTAAGTTGTCTAAAATTACAACTTCTTTCCCATTTTCAAGTAGTTCTGCTACCATATGACTTCCTATGTAGCCAGCTCCACCGCAAATCAAAATTGCCATAATTAACCTCCAAATGTTTTCTGTTGTTTTCGGTATTCCTATATGAAATACTATACATTTATTATAGCTTATGTTATATAATAAAATAAATACTAATATTATAAATATATTCGACATATAATGACAAACAAAGTTGAGTTTTTATAGTATAATGTATACATAAGGATTTTTAGATGAATCTATATCAATGAAATTTAATTTAAATTTATTATATTTAGTTAATTTTGGAGGTTACACAATGAGTAAGAAAATTAGAAAAGCAATAATACCTGCAGCGGGGCTTGGTACAAGATTTTTACCTGCAACTAAGGCACAACCAAAGGAAATGTTACCAATAGTTGATAAGCCAACAATTCAATATATTATTGAAGAGGCTATTGAATCAGGAATTGAAGAAATTTTAATAATAACAGGAAGAAGCAAGAAGTGTATTGAAGATCACTTTGACAGAAGTATTGAATTAGAATTAGAGTTAGCTAAAACTGGTAAGGATGAGTTATTAGAATTGGTTAAAGATATTTCATCAATGGTTAATATTCACTATATAAGACAAAAGGAACCAAAGGGACTTGGACATGCAATTCACTGTGCTAAGGCTTTCGTTGGAAATGAGCCTTTTGCAATTCTTTTAGGTGATGATATTGTTTACAATGATGAAAAACCATGCTTAAAGCAACTTATTGAATGTTATGATGAATATAAGACTTCTGTTTTAGGAGTTCAAACTGTTCCTCATGAGCATGTTTGCAGATATGGTATTGTTGATGGTATTGATATTGAGGATAGAGTTTTAAAGGTTAAGGGGTTAGTTGAAAAACCAGCTGTTGATGAATCACCTACTGATGTTGCAATCTTAGGTAGATATATTGTAACTCCACAAATTTTTGAAATTCTTGAAAACACTAAGCCTGGTAAGGGTGGAGAAATTCAACTTACTGATGCATTATTAGAGCTTATGAGTAATGAGGCTATGTATGCTTATAACTTTGAAGGTAGAAGATATGATGTTGGAGATAAGCAAGGATTTTTAGAAGCAACTGTTGAGTATGCTTTAAGAAGACCAGAATTAAGAGATGGATTTATGGAATATTTAAATAGCATAGTTAAATAGTCATATTTGATATTTAATTATATTATCATACTAAAGGTGGTTTCTTAAATAATATATTATGAAACCACTTTTAATATATTTGAGGGGAGTTATTTATGGAGAAGAAAAAAATGTCTGTTAAGAAGAAGGTTTTCATAGGGATAGCTATATTTCTATTATTAGTTATTGGTGGAGCTAGTATTTATGTTAATAGATTATTAAATAAGGTTAATAGGGTAGAAATAGATAGAAATAATGTGGTTGACGTTGGTAAGGATGTACCTAAGGAAGCTGATGAAATTATTACTATTGCATTGTTTGGAACTGATTATGAATGGGAAGAAGTAGGTGCAGCAGACTCAACAATGCTTTTATCTATAAATCCTAATACAGGTGAAATGAAATTATGTTCATTAATGAGAGATATGTATATGGATTTACCGGATGGTGGTAGACAAAATCTTAACTATACGATGTCATCAGGTGGACATGAATTGATTTTAAGAACAATTAACTATAATTTTGATTTAAAGGTTGATAAATTTGTACAAGTAGATTTAAAGAATCTACCTAAAGTTATAGACAAGCTTGGTGGAGTGGAGTTAACAATAACAAGTGAAGAGGTAACATATCTAAATAATTATATTAATCATATAGATAAAAATAATGGAACAAAAACAAGCAAGGTAACTAAATCAGGGAAACAAGTATTAAATGGAACACAGGCAGCGGCTTATTGTAGAATAAGATATACTGATGGAAGAGACTATAAGAGAACTGAAAGACAAAGAGATGTTTTAGGAGCTTTATTTAATAAGGTTAAAAATGTTAGTATGACTGAAATGATTGGTGTTATTGAAGATTTATTACCATTAGTATCAACAAATATGTCAACAAGTGAGATGATTTCTATTGGAACCACTGTATTAGGAATGGGTGTTGGAGAGATTCAGCAAGGAAGATTCCCATTAGATGAACACCATAAGAGTGAATGGACTGATATGTATCATTTAGTTACTGATTTAGAAAGTACTAAAAAAGAAATTCATAAATTCTTATACGGGATAGAATAGAGGGCGTTACTTTGTAACTGCCCCATTTTTCTTGAAGAAAATAGAAAAATATTGTAAAATTATTATGAATAAAAAATTAGGAGAATTTTATGAGTGAAAAAATATTAGAATTAATAAACGTAACAAAAATATTTAAAAGTAAACAGGACAAAAGAAAAATATATGGTCTAGATAATATCAATATATCAATTCATGAGGGAGAAGTAATCGGGGTCTTTGGAAGAAAAGATGCTGGGAAATCAACATTACTTAAGGTTATTGGTGAGAAAATGGAGCCTACTTATGGGCATATAGATTTTACGGAAGAAAAGGAAGTTAACATATTATACATAGATGGCAAAGAGATTAATGGTGATGAAGGTCAAATTAAAAGTCATTTAAGCACATCAGCTGACATATACATATTAGATAATGTTTTTGAAGATTTTAATAATGATGAAAGAGAGTTTTATAAGCTAAAGCTGAAGGAACTTGTAGATGCTTCAAAGACTTTAATTATTTGTGAAAGAGATATTGATTTTTTAAGTGATATTTGTAATAGTGCTATTTGGGTTGAAAATGGCAAGGTTAGAATGCATGATACATATCTTAGGGTTAGTGAAAGTTTCATTAATTTTGAGAATAGATTTGAACATATGACTGATGAGGAAAAGGAAGAGTTACAAAAGGAGTGGGATAACTTGAGGGTTATTCAAGGTGAGTATAGTAAACAGTCACCTATAAATAAAGGTAAGGGTAAAAAAGTATGTAAAAGTAATCACTCAGATTATAATCATAAAGGTATTGTTAAATATGGAGTTGCTGCTTTAGGGGTTACTTTAATCATTGCAGGAGGATTTGTTTTTTATAATAAAATGAATGATGACAAGGCTGCTGCTGATAATAAACCACCAGTTGTTGCATCTAAACCTGAAGGTGTTGGAAAAAAGATAAAGTATGAGAAGGATATGACCTTTGCTTATGTTATGACTTCTAAGTTTGATAATAAAAATCTTGGTCTTAGGGAGTACTTAAAGGATGTTAATGGACAAGTTGTTGATTCAATTTCTATTGTTACTTTAAAGGAGGATGGTTATGAGGTTGAGCTTCAAGAATTATCTCCTTATGTACAAGTGAATCTTCCATCAAAGAAGTTAAATGACCAATTAAAGTATTCTCTTCT
>JBOFVP010000216.1:0-1010 GCA_051653165.1 Clostridium sp. | reverse complement strand
TCAAACTATGTTAATTTTATAGCTGAGATTTTTGAAACATTTCTTACTGATACAAAAATACACATCCATAAAATTAATAAAGAAACTGGTGAGATAAAGGAGGATTTCTTTGTTACATATAAGGAGAAAGAGTACTCACTTTTATCTAATTCAGAAAGAATAAAAGTTGGATTAGAAATAGCTAATATGTTTAATGTACTCCTGAATAAACAATATCCAACAGTTGTTGATGATAGTGAATCAATTTTAGAATTGCCAATAATTAATACTCAAATGATAATTTGTAGAGTTGAAGACACTGATAATATTAATATTGAATAGAAAAGATAATTTAGGAATAGCTATGGCTATTCCTATTTTTTTAAGTAAATATTAAAAAGATATAATTTAATTGTTCCCGCGGTGTTTTATAATAGATAGAATTAGATTATAGAAGAATTTATTAGGAGGAATTAGGAATGTGTAATTCAAAAAGTAAAGAAGATAGCTTAAGAACTAACGTAGAAAGATTGTATAAAAAAAGATATCTAGGAAGTTTAATTGAGGATGAGCCTACATATAAACTCTTTGGAGATACATATATAAATGAGTTTAAAGAGGTCATGAATAATCTTGCAATAGCAGGAACGCCAGTTAAAAGAGAAGTTTTTATGCCAGGGGATATGCTAGAGGAACTAGATGAAATTGCTTCAGAAAACAATGTAAGTGTATCTATTTTAATAATAAATATGTTATTAAAGCAGTTGGAAAGAGATAGGAGAACTACGGAACATACAAAAGCTAGAAAAGCATATATTAAAAGGGTTTTATATGATGGTTCAGACTTTATAAAATATGGAGAAGAGTTAGAACAAGTAGAAAAAAATATAAATGATTTAGATTTTATTAAGTATAGATAGGATGCATTAACATTTATAGAAAATCATGAGGACGAAAGGATATATATTTACAATTTTCTTATAAATAAAGGTTATACTTTAGAGCAGATTCAAGGAATTGAGAAAGAGGAA
>JBOFVP010000215.1:0-1966 GCA_051653165.1 Clostridium sp. | reverse complement strand
TCATCATTATAGTACCTTGTACAGTGGTGTCGTAAGTAACCTTAATATCATGTTTTTTAATATTAAAAATACTATCATTATCTGGATAACCCGCCGCATTATTAATAAGAATGTTAACCTTACCTAGAGTGGATTCAACTTTATCAAATATATCTACGATGTTACTCTCACTAGAAATATCACTTTCAATTACTACGTAATCTTTTGTGATTTTCGAAATAGCTACTTCAACCTCTGCACAATCCATAGACAATGCTTTAAAATAGGAATCTACATTATCTCCTATAGCTAGTTCTTCATTATATTGAAAATTCATTTTTTTATAAACCATTGCTACTTTTGCACCTTGCTTAGCAAATGAAAATGCCATTGTAGCACCAATACCTTTTGGGTTATTTGTTCCTGTTATTAAAACAACTTTATTTTTTAATCCTAAGTCCATATTATATACCTTCTTTCTATACTTTCATTTAAATAATTTTTACGCTATTCATCCTATTTTCTTATAAAATATTTTTTAACAAGGTAGAGTTTTTCCTTTTTTATATATCCTTTTACATATACTCCAGAGTCTTTATATTCTTCACTAATATCTCCTCCGTATTCATATATACTTGCTAGTATGTCTGTATCTTTATATGGTATTGACAATTCTATCTTTTCTAATCTACTTCTTAGCACACTTTCCACTTCTATTAGTAATCTATCAATACCTATATTATCTTTAATTGACATTAAAATAGATTCTTCATTTTCACCACTTATATCCTCAGCTAAATCAATTTTATTAAACACCTGGATTATTTTACTTTTATCTACTCTCAAGTAATCTAATGTATTATCTACAACCAGTTTTTTTTCATTAAAATCCTTGGCACTAATGTCTATTGCATGTATTACTACATCTGCATTCTTTATTTCAGCTATAGATATATGAAATAGGTTTAATAAATTATTGGGTAATTTTCTAATAAAACCTACTGTATCTGTAAATAATACTTCTCCTTTAGATGGTAATGTTACCAACCTTGTTGTAGGATCCATAGTTGCAAATAATTTATCTTCAACATAAATATTCTCATGTGCTAATATATTTAAAATACTTGATTTCCCTACATTGCTATATCCTACTATAGCAACCACTGGCATAGTTGATTTTCTTCTATTTTCTTTTAGTGTTACATAGTGCCTATCTATTTCTTTTAATTCCTTTTGTAAATAATTTAATTTTTCCTTTAGCAATTCTTTTTTATCGCCATTAGATCTTAAAATTCTATATCTTAATTTAGCTATCTCAAATAGTACCTTAGTTTCTTTAGTTTTAGCAGCTTGATAAAATACATCTAAGATAATAGCTGTACGATCAATAACTTTTATTTCCAATTCTTCTTCTAAGTTTCTAATTTGAATATTAGTCAATTCAGAATCAACTACTACTACATCTATTGATAATGTCTTAATCTTTTCTTTTAAATCTTCAATTTTTCCTTTTCCAATGTAGTGAGAAAAATTAATCTTTTCCATTCTTTGAATCATATAATCTACAGTTTCTATTTTACAAAGCCTTGATAATTCTTTTAATTCCTCTATGCTATTTAAAATATCTATATCTTTTTCTAGTTGTGTTTTTACTGCTATTGAAATAGCTCTTTTATCTGCTAATATTGGTTTTATCACAATACACTTTACCCCCTAGCTATTTCTTAATACTTTTAGCTTAGCTAAAATAAGTTGATAATCTTCTTCATATTCCACTTTTTTATTATCATTACTTTCAGTACACAACATAGAAATTATACGACTCATCTCATTTTCTAAAAGTAAAATTTCTTCATTATTTTTTTTGCTAATACTTTTTATATTACTATTGGCTTTATACTCTATATACTTTTTATAATTTCCATTAAACTCTTCAATTTTATTATTTTTTATTTCAATAATATAATCACATACTGTATTTATAAAA
>JBOFVP010000214.1:0-35252 GCA_051653165.1 Clostridium sp. | reverse complement strand
GGATGTTGATATAGCATTTATGAATGAGTTATCTATGATTTTTGATAAAATGAATATTAATACAAAGGCTGTTATTGAAGCTGCAGCTACTAAGTGGAATTTTATAAAATTAAATCCAGGATTAGTTGGGGGACACTGTATAGGTGTAGATCCTTATTATTTGACTTATAGGGCAAATGAGTTAGGGATAAAATCTAAGATAATTTCTTCTGCAAGAGAAATTAATGATGGAATGTCTAAGTTTGTTGTTGAAAGCACTATAAAACAACTTATAAAAGGTGATAAGAAGGTTAAAGGAGCGAAGGTTGCTGTTTTAGGAATTACCTTTAAGGAAGATTGCCCAGACATAAGAAATTCTAAAGTAATTGATATAATAAATGATTTAAGAGATTATGATATTAATGTTATAGTTTCTGACCCTGTGGCAAATTGTGAAGAAGTAAAAGAGGAATATGGCATAGACTTAGTTGATATGAATAATATTAAAGATATGGATGCTATTATTATGACTGTTTCACATAGCGTTTATAGAAATTTACATAGTGATAAGGTTTATAATTTATTTAAAAACATAGAAAATGATAAGAGTATTGTTATAGATGTAAAAGGTATTTTAAAGAATAAGATTTATGATAAGAATACTATATACTGGAGTCTATAAATAATAAAAAAACGGAGCTTAGCTCCGTTTTTTTATTATTTAAATATGAAATCTCTTATATGTTGTTTTGTAAGGTCTTGATTAAAGTTTAAATAGTAAATTTTATTTACAGTTATTCCGTTAGATACTTCATCTCTAGGGAATCTGTCTTGTGTAAGAGTTTTTGAACCAACAGATAGTATGTCAGTTCCTATATCAAGTATTGCACCTACTGAAAGATTAGTTTGTACATATGGAAGTAGTTTATTTACTACTGATGGATATGTAGAAGGTGACATTGATAGAAGCTTATCAAATAACGCGCTCATTACTATTCTATGTCTTTCAGTTCTTTGATAGTCTCCTCCAGCTGTATATCTTATTCTTGAATAAGCTAGGGCTTGAACTCCGTTAACTCGCTGATTTCCAGTCTTTGTTATGTGTGGTGAATTTGTTTTATCTTTAACATTAATGTCATCGATATAACCGTTTATGTACTTTAATTCCTCAGAAGTAATATTAAGTTGTATTCCTCCAAGAGAATCTATAATTTGAGGAAGTGATGAAAAGTTAACTGATACAAAGTCTTTAATATTTAAACCGAAGTTTTGGTTTATGGTTTTTATTGCAAGTTCAGGTCCTCCAAAGGCATAGGCATGATTTAATTTATCTTTGCCTGCTCTACCTGGTATTGTTACATATGAATCCCTCATTATAGAACAAAGTTTTATTTTTTTGTTAACTGGATCTATTGTAGCAATCATTATAGAATCTGAACGTCCAGTTCCACCATCCGTTGAATCTACTCCAAATAATGCTATACTTCTAATTTTATCAGCACCTGTATATTCTGAAAGTTCATTAGAGTCTACAATTCCTAAGTTATCTTTATTTATTTCTACTCTATCCATTTTAGAGAATAATGAGAATAGGTAGCCAGTACCAATCGCTAACAATAATAAGAAGAAATATAATACTCCTAAAAGTATTTTTTTATTACGGCTCATACCTTTTTTCTTTCTTTTTTTAGTTTTCATTTGTGTATCTTTTTCCAAAATAAGCACTCCTTTCGTATTATTACATTCTAACATGGGAAGCATAAAAAAATCAAAGAGATAATTAATAAATTGATTTAACTCGAAAAATAAGGTAAAATTTAGATGTTCAAATAATGAACTTATAGTGACAGGCTATATAGAGAAGGAATATTTTATTAAATTAAGTATGTAATGTATATTGAGGGAATAATATTGATGGAGTTTATTATATTTTAATTGTTCATTTTGAAAGGGTACGGTGAATTTATGAGGACTAAAAAATCATTGAATAATATTGTTTTTATAACTTTAGGAAATTTGATTAATAGTATATTGGCGTTTTTATGCAGGACTATTTTTATAAGTGTATTAGGAAGTACATATTTAGGGGTAAACGGATTGATTGGAAATGTATTATCTATGTTATCACTTACAGAACTTGGGGTATCGTCAGCAATAAGTTTTAGTTTGTATAAGCCTTTGGCAAATAATGAAGAGGATAAGATTACTTCATTGATGCAGTTTTACAAGAAGGCTTATAGAGTTATTGGGTTTATAGTATTTGGATTAGGTATTTTAATTATGCCATTTTTAAGCTTTATGATTAAAGGTGGGGAACAGATAGAGAATTTATATTTAATATATTTTATATATTTAATTAATACGGCATATTCGTACTTATTCTCATATAAAAGGACATTAATAACAGCAGATCAAAAAGCTTATAAGTTGGTGCCTTTTACAACTGGATTTAAGATATTTGGGATAGTTCTTCAAATTCTATCATTAATTATATTTAAAAGCTTTATAGTATATTTATTAGCACAGATGATTGGATTGTTTGTTGAAAATTTAGCTATTAATAGGTATTTAAATAAAGAGTATCCTATTTTATTGAGAAGTGATTGTGAAAAGGTAGAAAAGAAAGAGTTATCAGTTATAGTAAGGAATATTAAAGCTATGATGATACAAAAAATAGGAGAGTTTTGTATTAATTCCACTGATAATTTTATTATTTCATATTTCATTAATATAACAATGGTTGGAATATATTCAAACTATTTAATGATTATTAATATAATGAGTCAGTTTGTAATGATTTTTTATAGTAGTATAACTGCAAGTTTAGGAAATTTAATTGTAACGGAATCTAGGGAAAAGAGATTTGAAATTTTTAAGGTTATTGATTTTTTAAGTTTTTGGATTTATGGATTTATTTCAGTTGGTTTCTATAATTTGATGAATTCTTTTATTGAATTATGGATAGGTAAGGAGCATTTATTATCACAGGAGGTTGTTATAGTAATAACTCTAAACTATTATTTAATGGGTATTATGATGTCTATAATTAGTGTTAAGGGAGCTGCTGGTTTATATAATGAAGATAAGTATGTTTCTATTATTCAGGCAATAATTAATTTGATTAGCTCAATTGTGTTAGTAAAGTATATTGGTATAATTGGGGTGTTTCTTGGTACTTTAATTAGTATTTTAATTCTTCCAAGTTGGTATAGACCTTTAATTGTATATAAAAATATTTTTAAAAGGTCTGTTATAGAATATTATGCTAGACATATTTTATATTTCTTTATTGTTATTTTTAGTGTATTTATTACATCAAGTATAATTAATTATGTTACAGTTAATTTAACATGGATAAATTTTATTATAAATATGATTATTTCCTTTATAATTCCTAATGTATTAATATTACTTTTATTTTGGAGAACAGAAGAAATGAAGTATTTAAGATTTATAATTAAGGGGATAATAAAGAAAGAGATAGTGTAATTGTATTGGTATCTTGATGTGGAAGTAAGAAAGCTTATATTATAAGATATGGTAGGTTAAGTAAGTTTACTATGCCTACAAAATATGGTATATTTAGATAGATTGAAGTTAAAAATAAGCGATTTATCTAAGCTTATTAAGTAATATTGATGTTATATGTAATATGGAGATAAAAGTTAATTACTAAAAATAGAGGTGTATAAATTATGGACAGAAAACAAGTAAATGTTTTGATTTTGAGTGTAGGTAGAAGAGTTGAGTTAGTAGAATGTTTTAAGAAGGCTGCTAAAAGATTAGGTGTAGAAAGCAATGTAGTTGGAGCGGATTTAACTACAACAGCACCAGCGTTGTATTTTTGCGATAAAAAACGTGAAATTCCTAGGATTGGAACGGATTCTTATTTATCAAGTATAATAGATATTTGTAATGATGAAAATATATCTTTGATTGTACCAACTATTGATACTGAACTAATGATATTATCAGAAAATAAAGCTTATATAGAAAGTAATACTAATGCTAAGGTTTTAGTGTCTGACGAAAGTGTTATAAACATATGTAGAAATAAAGTTAATTCTAATAGGTTCTTTGAAGAAAATGGATTTGGAGTTCCAAAGGAGATTACAGAAGAGGATATAGTAAATAAGAGATATTCATTCCCGTTATTTATTAAACCTTTTAATGGTAGCTCAAGTATAAACACGTTCAAAGTTAATAATGATACAGAATTAGAGTTCTTTAGAAATTATGTTAATGAACCACTTATACAAGAGTTTGTGGAGGGTGTAGAGTATACTATTGATGTATTGTTAGATTTTGATTCAAATCCAATTACGATTGTGCCAAGACAAAGATTAGCAACTAGGTCAGGAGAAATATCTAAGGGATTAATTATAAAGGATGAGGATGTAATTAATGAGGTTAAAAAGGTATTAGCGGTGTTAAAACCAATTGGACATATAACAGTACAATGTATGAAAACAGCACAAGGAATAAAATTTATAGAAATCAATCCAAGATTTGGAGGTGGAGCGCCTATGAGTATAAAGGTTGGTGCTGATTCACCATATAATTTATATAAGCTTATTTTGGGTGAGAAGCTATCTTATAATGATGATTTTGAAAATAATGTACTTGCAATTAGATATGATGAAGCCATATATGTTAATAGCAAAGGGGAATTAATCTAGTGATTAAAGGTGTTGTATTTGATTTAGATGATACGTTAATTAGTGAGCATGACTATATTAAAA
This sequence comes from Clostridium sp., assembly GCA_051653165.1. Classification (GTDB taxonomy): domain Bacteria; phylum Bacillota; class Clostridia; order Clostridiales; family Clostridiaceae; genus Clostridium. The sequence continues at coordinate 30,531 of JBOFVP010000214.1, read as the reverse complement.
GTGGTTTTGCCCATGTTAGTAGGGTTATAGAGAAAAAATATAACTTAGATTATGTTGATGTTAATAACAATATATTAGGGTTATTTAAAAGTAGTGCAAAAAATGTTTTTAATCGAATACTAGATTTATATAAGATTAATTATATTGATGAAGATATTAAGTACTTAATAAAAGAATATAGAGAACATATGCCTAGTATTAGTTTATTTCCAGATGCTATAGAAGTTTTAAAACATTTAAAAGATAAAGGTTTAAAGTTAGGTATAATTACTGATGGTTATAAGGAAACTCAATTAGCTAAACTAAAAGTGTTAGATATAGATGAGTATTTTGATTGTATTATTGTAACTGACGAATTAGGAAGAGAATATTGGAAACCACATGAAAGGGCATATAAATTAACTCAAGAACGTTTAAATGTTGAGTTTGATGAACTTATATATGTAGGTGACAATGAGGTTAAAGATTTTATTACGGCAAAGAAATTAGGCATGGTTACAGTTAAAATCGAAAGAGGTAATGGTGTTTATAGCTCAGAAAATATGGAAGAAGAGTATAAGGCAAATTATATAGTTAATGATTTAATGGAAGTGATTAGATTTTTATAAAGAGAAGGAAGGTGTAACTATGGGAAATAAAAAGAGAGTAGTGATGATTGGTCCTTTTCCGGGAGAATTAAATGGAATGACTATTGCAAATCAAATGTTATATGATGGTATGTCAACTAGAGATGATATAGAAAGAGTAGATTATTTGAATACCATAGTAAAGGGGAGCAAACTAAATTATGGACAACAAGGTAGATTTCAACTTAAAAAAGCTTTTTATTCTTTAAAACCAATATTTCAAGGTGTTAGTAAGATTATCTTTAATAAATGGGATGTTGTTTATATTACTCCTGCACAAAGTTATATTGGATTTATTAGATATATTCCATATATTTTTGCGTCTAAATTAAAGGGAACAAAATGTTACATTCATTTTCATGGTGGATTTGTTAAGCAAATGTATGATTCTTTATCTGATAAGAAAAAGGGATTTATAAGGAAATGGTTTAATAAATGTGATGGAATAATTGTTTTAGGTAATTCTTTAGTGGAAATGTTAGATAATATAGTTCCTCATAATAAAATAAAGGTTTGTGAAAATGGGGTTCAACAGGAATATATTCTAAGTAGTGAAGAATTTGATAGAAAATCAAATTATATAAAAGAGGATAGTAAACTAAGAATATTGTATTTAAGTAATTTAATGAAGACAAAAGGGATACTAGAATTATTGGATGCTTGTATAAAAATGAAGGAAGAAAATATAGATTTTTCAATAGATATTGCAGGTAAGATTGAAAATGACATTGAAAAGGATGTTAGAAGTAAGTTTGATCAATTAGGGGATACGGTTGTGTATCATGGAATTGTTAATGGGGAGTCAAAGAAAGAACTATTACATAAGACTAATATTTTTTGCTTACCTACCTATTATCCAAATGAGGGCCAACCTATATCTATACTAGAAGCAATGTGTAATGGGTGTGCTATCTTAACTTGTGATCAAGGTGGTATTAGTGACATAGTGCAAGATGGATGTAATGGAATTATGTGCAAGCCTAATAGTGAGAGTATTTTTGAAAAAATGTTGGTGTTAAAGAAGGATAAATATGAATATATAAATAAGGCTTATAATGAAGCTGTATTAAAGTATTCACAAAAAGGATTTGTTGATAGAATTTATAAAATATTATTTGAATAAAGACTTTGGACAAAATTTATTATAAAAAGGAATTAAGGTATTGAAATGAAAAAATACAAGAATATAGTTTTTATAGTGTGTGATTCAATTACTAACTATAATCAAGAGTTTTTAAAAGAAAATTTTACATTTTATAATAAGTATAAAGAAAATATAATTAGTTTTGATGGAATAACTTCACAAGCTCCATATACAGAGGCGGCTTTGATTCCACTATTAACATCTACAAATACAATAGAACATAAGGGTTATTTAAATAATTTAAAATATAAACCATATACTATAAATGAGATATTTAAGGATTTAGGATATAAAACTTTTAATAGTTTATATTACTATCCAAATACTAGTTCTTTTAAAAGAGGTGTTGATGAGTACTACTATTACTACTCTTTAAGTATTTATGCATTTAATGAATATAGGTTGAAATATTATAGAGATGTTTATAATAAGGGAAATCTTACTGAAATAGAAAAAAATGATTTAGTTGAACAAATTGAAGATTTCTTTGATGTAATGGTTGAGTATTTTTATGACTATTTAAATTATCCTGAATCATTTGTATTGTTGAAGAAGTATAGTGATATAAATGATGATACTATGAAGAGTTATAGTGAAATATTACTTAATGAAAAGAGGAAGTTTGAAAACAATAAAATTAAATATGCTGAAGAATTATTAATACATGACAATGAATTAATGACTATTAAGGATGTTAATATTAAGGTATCAGATGAATTTACAAAAAGATTAAAAGAGGTAAAAGGTTTATGTCTATATAACTCAGCTAAACAGGTTTTAAGAAATATATGTAGGGGCAGAAAAAATGGTGTATTTGAATATTTAAAAACAACTAATATTAAGGACTTAAAATACACTATATTGAATGTACTGAATTTTACAGCGGTGCCGTTACATGAACTACCAACTATTAAACTTGGATTGGATGTTTCTTTAGAGTATTTGAAAAATAATAGAGATAAGAATAACTTTTTATATATTCACACTATGGACACGCATTTTCCATATACGTTTATTAGTTCTGAAATAAATGATAAAGATTTAATAAATAATGAGATTGTAGCTCTAAAGAAAAATATTAAGAAAAAGAAAAATACTAATAATGTGTTTTATGGAGCATCAATAAGTTTCACTAGTGATAAAATAGAAGAGTTTGTAGATGATTTGAGAAGAGAAGGTATTTTAGAGGATACATTAGTAGTTATAACATCGGATCATGGTAGTTCTTATACAGGTGATATATTTAGAAAAAATAAAGTCTGCAATATGTATGAGGAAAATTATAGGGTACCTCTTTATTTTTATAATCCTAAAATAGAAGGGAAAACTATTAGTGGATTAGGAAGCAATTTAGATGTTATACCGACTATTGTTGATTTTATAGGTATGGATTCAAATAAATATGAATTAAGTGGAAAGTCAATATTAAAAGAGTGTAGGGAATACGTTATATATCAATATTTTGGTTCAGGATGTCCAAATACTCATAAGAAAGATAGGTTTGTTACAATTAAAAATCATAAATATAAAATAAATTGCCAGTTATCAAAAGAAATGATATTTAGGGAAGATACTATTTTTACAATATATGATTTAGAAAATGATAAATATGAACTTAACAATATAAGAGATAGCGTTATTAATTCGGAGGATATTAAGTATTTAATTTCAGAGTTGGTTAAATATGTAGGTCAAGCTAATAGGGAGGAAATATGAACTCATTAGTAAAAAATAGTTTTTATAAACTAATCCTTAATGTATGTAATCTTGTAATACCATTACTTATTGGGCCTTATGCGTTAAGGGTTATTGGTGATACAAATATGGGGAGTGTATACTTTTCTGAAACGGTATATGGATACTTCTTCATATTTAGTAGTTTTGGATTATATCAATATGGATTAAGAGAAATAAGTAAGCTTAGGGATGATAAAACTAAATTAAAACAGTTATTTTCATCATTATTTTGTATTAGTATTCTTGCAAGTGGAATTTCATTTGTTGCATATTTAATTTTTATAAAGTTTAAGTATGGAGGAGATCCGGAATATATATTAATGGCTATTTACTCAATTAATATTATATTTAATATGTTTTATGTTGAGTATGTTGTAGAGGCATTAGAAGAATATAAATTTATAACAATTAAAACTCTTGTTGTTAAGGTAACATATTTTATATTACTTGTAACAATGGTTAAAAGCGAGAATGATACGAATTTATACTTAATTTTACTAGTATTATCTATGGTTGCTAACAATTTAATAAGCTATTTATATATAGTTAAGAAAATAGGATATGATTTTTCTAATATTAGAATTAAGCCACATATAAAGTTTTTAGTTATTACGGTTTTAATGGCAAATGTAAATACTTTATTTACTACGTTAGATAGATTTGTATTAGGTGAGTTTTTAGATAAGGCAGTAGTAACCTATTATGTTATACCTCAGAGTATTTCAGGTACGGTAAATGCTTTGATGTTAAGCTTCATAGCTGTTGCTGTACCTCGACTTTCTAATACATTGGCTACTGGTGGTAAGGAAAAATATGAGGATTTATTAAATAGAGTTTCAAATCAGTTCTTTTATATTCTAATACCAGCTGCTGTTGGACTAATAGTAATTGGGAAAGAAATAATGATACTTTATGGTGGTAGTGACCTTGAGCCAGCAACAACAACTATGAAGATATTTTCTATTTATTTTATAACTTTATCACTAGAGTATATTTTTACGAATCATATACTTTATGTTAATGGAAAAGAGAATAGAATAATATGGTTTTTATTTGCTAGTGGTGGATTAAATTTAGTTCTTAAATTATTATTGATTAATTTTGGATTATTGAGTGATAAAACTGCAATAATAACAACTTTAATTGCTAACTCATGTTTACTTGCTATTGAGTATGTTTATATAAAAAGGTATTTGAATATACGATATAATATCTTTAACAGAAGAAATTTGGAGACTGTAATTGTATGCTTGAGCTTCTTTGTAATTAAATTTATGTTAGATAAAGTAATAGGAAGCATGTTTATACTTACTGCTGCAACTGTAACTTTATGTGGAATAGTGTATAGTGTATATGCAGTTAATAGATGTGAATTAATAGGAAATATAGTTAAAGGTAGTATAAACAAAATTATTAAAAAATAACCTTAGGGTAAGAATACAAAGGAGGAGGGAAAGTAGTGAGTAAGGCACATAAGAAAAAAGAAATAAGTTATAGACTATCTTTTGCAAGTAGATTTTTGAAAAGATTGATAGATTTAGTATTTTCGGTGATAGGATTAATATTTGCAATTCCAATTATAATAATTGCTTGTATTGTTATAATTGTGGTCTATAGAGAGAATGCTATTTTCACTCAAGAGAGAGTTGGACTTGGTGGGAAGATGTTCAAGATTATAAAGATAAGAACTATGACGAAAAGTATAGATATAAATACCACTGTTACGACAGATGATGATCCTAGGATAACTAAGGTTGGTAGATTTTTAAGAAAAACAAAAATAGATGAGTTACCACAATTAATAAATGTACTGTTAGGGCAAATGAGCTTCGTTGGTCCTAGACCAGATGTGACTGAGGTTATTGATTCAATGACAGAGGAAGAGAAGAAGATATTCCTATCAATAAGGCCTGGTATAACCGGACCGGCAACTATAAAATATAAAAATGAGGAAGGAATTCTTTCTAAAGTTGAAAATCCTGAAGAATATAATATTAAAATAATTTTTCCTGATAAAGTTAAGATGAATAAAGAGTATATAAAGAATTATACTGTGTTAAAGGATTTTAATTATATTATAAAAACAATTTTATAGTATATATATTAAAGAAACGTATGAGGTATATAAGATGAAATGCTCTATAGTAATAGCAGTATATAATGAAGAGAATTATATTAAGGATTGTATTGAAAGTTTAATGAATCAAGATTTTAATCGTGATGAATATGAAGTAAGTGTATATGATGGTAGATCTACTGATAATACTATGGTTATATTGAAAGAGTTAGAGCTTAAATACAGTAATTTAAATGTAAGAGAAAATAAAAAGAAATATCAAGCCTTTGCCTTTAATCTTGGAATTAGGGAGGCTAAGGGAGAGTATGTCTCTATTCTTGGTGCTCATGCATATTATCCTACTGACTTTATTTCTAAGTCAGTAGAGAGATTAGATAAAGAACAAGGGATAGATTGTGTTGGTGGAAAAATAATAATGACAGGTAGAAATAATATTTCACGAGCATATGGGGCAGTAAGAAATACGATTATAGGAGGGGGATTATCCCCGTATAGATTTGCAACTAAAACTCAATTAGTTGATACAGTGGCTTTTGGATGCTATAGAAAAAGTATACTGAAGCGTGTTGATGGTTTCAATGAGGAGTTAATAAAAAATCAAGATAATGATTTAAATAAAAGGATTGTGGCTATTGGTGGTAAAATTATGTTGGACCCTAGTATAGAGTTTTACTATTATTGTAGGGACACGATAAAAGGGATTATTAAACAAATGTATAATTATGGATTTTGGGAAAGTGTTTTGGTAAAGGCTAATAGTGATCAGTTTTCAATCCAGTTGATAATTCCACCTTTATTTGTTCTTGGAATATTTGGGGGTATAGTAATATCTATGCTGGGAATTTACCTTCCATTGTTAGTATGCATAATAGCATATACATTACTTACTACATATTTTTCTGTTAAAGTTAGAGAGAAAAGTAGAAATATATTGTTATCAATATTAATGTATTTTTTAATACATATATCAATTGGAGTAGGATTAATAGTTGGATTTATAAAAAAGACATAAGAGGTGCGGCTTGTGGGAAATGAAATTCAAAAATATAGAGGATATATAAATATATTAAAATTTAATAAAGGTACTATACTTAAAAGTGAATATATTAATCTTAAGGCGCCATTTATTACATATGTTGATAAGTTTGATGAACTTGATGAATCAGAGTATTGGTATGTAGTTAGGGATAGGGTTATAGATTTAGATGAATTTAAAAGCAAAAAGAAGTATCAAATTAAAAAATCGCTTGAGTTATGTTTTACTGAAAAAGTAAGTGGAGAGTATATAAAAGATAATTGCTATAATATTTATGTAAAGTCATTCGGTAGATATACTAATAATAGTTGTATTGTTAGTGAGAAGGAATTTAAGGATGAAAAAGATAGATTAATGAAGGATGATGAAAGAGAGTTTTGGATAATTAAAACTAAGGAATGTGTTATTGGTTATGCACAAGTTATATTAAATGGTGGGGTTTCTCATATAACACAGGTTAAATTTAATCCAGAATATATGAAATTAAGTCCTGGATATAGTTTGTTTTATACCATAACAAATTATTATTTAGAGAATGGAGCTAAATATGTTAGTGATGGTGCTAGGTCAATAAATCATGATACTGGCATTCAAGCTTTTCTAATATCTAAGCTTGGGTATAGAAAAGCTTTTTGTAGATTAAATATTATTTATAAAGGAAATATGAGGTGGATAATTAAGTTTATGTATTTATTTAAATCTATAATAAATATTATTCCAGGAATTTATGGAGTTAAATCTTTAATTCAATTAGAAAAAATACGTAGATCTTTTAATAAATAATATTTTTGTGAGGTTTGTAATTAATATTAGTTAGGAGTTGAGTTGAGGGATGAAAAAAATAGTTAGCAATACAAATTTAATAATGGGAGTTACTTTAATATTAATACTAGGTAGTTTTATTTTTCTTGGGAAAGCTAAAATAGGGAATGACCCTGAAGATGTTGTATATAAATATTTATCAGCTGAAAGTGATGAGGCAAGGAAGGAATTCTTATTGAATGACACAAAAATGCCTGAATATTTTATTGAGAATGAATTGATTACAACAGGAGAAAAGTTTAAAAAAAGTGATTATATATTTGAGACAGAATATATGAAAAGAGATGTTGTAATAAATGAGGGCGAATATACAAGAGTAAAGGTTTATCCTTTAAATGGTAGTGGGAGAACTGAGGATTCAGATGCTATATTTTACTTAAAAAATATGGGGGATAAATATTTGATTGATTTTAATCCATCTGTAATTGATAACCAAAAAGATTTACCACTATATTTTGTTGATGGATTTGATGGTGATATAAACTTAAAGTTATATGCAGTAATAGATACCTATAATTTCAAAAGATTTTATAATGAAGATGATGCTATAAAGTTAGGGTTAGATTATGAGGGTGAGGATATTCCTCATGAGTATAATGCATTAAAAGATAATTATTACATCGCATTAAAGGATCCTATAACTGGATATACTATACAAGGTGAGATAAAGAAAAATACAAAAGAGGGAGAATATTTGTATGGATACCTTAAAGAGGGTGGATATAAACAAGTTCTTCTTAATGTAACTAATATTACTAAGGATGATAGTGGAATTTTTAAGGTTAGAATTAATGATGTTGTTTCATTTGATTGGTCAGGCGTGAAAAAGTATAATTTTAGAGATTGGTAGTTGAATTTTATGAGAAATAGAAAATGGTTAGGACATATTTTTTTAATATTAACAATGATTTCTAGTATAATATATACTACTGGGTATTTCGGTAACTTTATTATAGTTGTTAGTATTACTCCAATTTTCCTAATAATATGTATTGGACTTTTTAAAAACTACAATAATATATTGAATATTAATGAAAATAAGTATGAAAAAATAATGTGCATTTTATTTATGTTATTTTATTCTATTGGTGCTGTTGTTAACAGAGGATTTAGTTTTAGAGAACTAATAGCAATTTTTATTATATTAATTGGGTGTTGTATTTATTTAGATGAAGAGGTTAAAGGTAATAGTATAGAGTACATTAAAACTTTATTAGTTACCTATAATATAATTGCATCAGTTGCAGCTGTGTTTGGAATTATATGTTATATTAATAAATATAGTATATGGACACAAAGTGGAAGTAGATATGGATATACAAATGATTTTGTAACAGGTGATGCAATTTTATCTATTATGAATAATCCTAATACATATGGATTAATGACAGTAGTATCAATTGTAACCACTATAATATTATTGACTATATATAAAGTTAAAAGTATAAGAATTATATTGGTAGGAAATATTATAATACAATTAGTATGTACAATCTTAACTGGTAGCAGGAATGCTTTTTTAGTATTAGGTGTATTTATTATGTCATATTTAATATTTTTCTATAGAAATAAATACAAGAAGAATATAATAATTGGATTAATAACTTTAGGTGTTATTACATCTGGAATAATATTATTAACGTCACTAAAGAATCATATTCCATTTGTTCAAAAGGTAATTACTGGTGGTTTGACTAGTGGAAGAGCAGAGTTGTGGAATGCAGCTATTGAAGGTACAAAAGATAACCCTTTTTTTGGTGTAGGTATACGAAATGGCATAGCGACAATTGGTGAGAAAATGGGTAATGTTGAAAATCAATTAGGAGCACACAATGGATATCTATCATTATTATTAGCAAATGGGATTTTGGTATTTATAACAATAATTAGTTTAATATTTATATATTTATATAAGATGTTTAAGAATATATATTCATATAATTATAATAATCAGAAAACAAAAAAACTAGTTTTTTGTTTTATAATTTCATTATTAGCTGCTAATATTCCAGAAAGTTTATTATGGGGAGATTTTAACTTTGTTGTAATAATCTTATGGGGAATGATGATTTTAGGGAAAAATATTAAATCAGCTACTAATTAAATTTAAAAAGTGTACTTCATAGAGAGTACACTTTTTTTTAAAAAATAGGAAATATAGAATGTTTTAAGATGAATTTTTGAAATTTATACTATAAAACTGGTGTAACTACTCTGTTCTGGCAATTTCTTAATAGAATTGTAATTGAAAAATAATTTAAGAGTGTTATAATGTAAAGTGAATAAAAAATGAAAAAATTAGAAAATATACTATTAAATTTACAATTATTTTCAAACATATTTCGGGAGGATAATTATGGCACAATTTACACGTCTTAAAAGCGTAATAATGATGGTAATAGATATAATACTTATAAATTTGGCGTATGTTTTAAGTTTTTATATTAGATTTGATTCAATGGTACCGGAAATATATTATAACTCATATAAGGAGCATTTACCCATTATAATTTTGTTATATATAATTCCTTTTATTATGATGAAAATGTATAAAAATAGATGGGGAGTAGCGGGAATAGATGAATATTTAAGGGCTACTGGATGTTGTTTTATAGGTGGTGCACTTAATTTTATTATAATGTTCTTTATGCAGTTAAGAATTCCTAATTTAGTAACAATAACAGCATCTATATTTATAATCATTTTGATAATGGGATATAGAGTTGGGATAAGAGTAATAAATAGATTATATATTTATAAAAATAGTATTGATACAAAGGGAAAAAGTAGAACATTGATTGTTGGTGCAGGTGAAGGTGCCCAATTAGCAATTTCTGAAATAAAGAAAAATAAAGGATTAAAATATAATGTTATTGGATTAATAGATGATGATAGTGATAAGGTTGGAACATATATATTAGGTAAAAAGGTATTAGGTAAAATAACATCTATTAAAAAAATAATAGAAAAGGAAGATATTGATTCTGTTATAATTGCAATTCCATCAATACAGTCTGATAAAAAAATAGAGTTAATAAAACTATGTCAGGATAATGGTGTGGTTGTAAAGGTAATGCCTTCAATTGAAGAGTTACTAGAGTCAGACATAAATAATAAGAAAATTAGAGATGTTGATTTAAAGGATTTACTAGGAAGAGAAGAGGTCATTTTAGATAAGAAAAATATAGCTGACTATATATCAAATAATGTAATTCTTGTTACCGGAGGTGGGGGTTCTATTGGATCTGAGCTATGTAGACAAATTGCAAAGTATTCGCCTAAAGAATTAATCATATTAGATATATATGAAAACAATGCCTATGAACTTCAAACTGAACTTCAAAGGAAACTACCTAATTTAAATTTAAAGGTGATTATATCATCAGTTAGAGATAAATCTAAGATATACAAGATATTTAAAGAATATAAACCTAATGTGGTATTTCATGCTGCAGCTCATAAACATGTACCATTAATGGAGTTTAACCCAGCAGAAGCTATAAAAAATAATGTTGTAGGAACTTTGAATGTAGCTCAAGCAGCTAGTGATAATGGTGTGGATAAGTTTGTTTTAATTTCAACTGACAAGGCAGTTAATCCTACAAATGTTATGGGTGCAACTAAGAGAGTATGCGAAATGATAGTTCAAGCTATTAATGCTAAGAGTAGTACTGAGTTTGTTGCTGTTAGATTTGGAAATGTTTTGGGAAGTAATGGTTCAGTTATACCGTTATTTAAGAAACAAATAGAAGCTGGTGGACCTATTACATTAACACATAAGGATATAACAAGGTATTTTATGTTAATACCAGAGGCTGCACAATTAGTACTTCAAGCAGGAGCTTTTGCAAGAGGTGGGGAAATATTTGTTCTTGATATGGGTAAGCCAGTAAAAATATATGACTTAGCCATAGATTTGATAAAGTTGTCAGGGCTAGAACCACATACTGATATAAGTATCGATATAGTTGGATTAAGACCTGGAGAAAAATTATATGAAGAGTTATTAATGGCAGAAAATGAATTGAGTGAAACACAACATGACAAAATATTTATAGAAATGCCTGCAAATATTGATTATGAAGTATTGGTTCAAAAAATTAGAAATTTAGAGTTGGTTAGTTTAAAGGAAGATAAGAATATAATAAAAGATGAGCTTCATAAAATAGTACCTACATATAGTAATGGACTAAATGAAGTTGCAACAACTAGTGAAAGTTAATAAGAGGTGATTAGTATGGAAAGAAAAAGAATATATTTAGCATCACCACATATGGGTGGTAATGAGATTAATTTTGTAAATGAGGCTTTTGAAACTAACTGGATAGCCCCATTAGGACCAAATCTAGAGAATTTTGAAAAAGATGTTGCAAAGTATGTTGATGTTAAGGCTGCAGCAGGGTTAGTATCTGGAACTTCAGCTATTCATTTAGCATTGAAGCTTGTGGGTGTAAAGACTGGGGATATAGTATTTTGCTCAAGTCTAACTTTTTCTGCAAGTTGTAATCCAATTATGTATGAAGGTGGAGTACCTATTTTCATTGACTCAGAACCAGAAAGCTGGAATATGTCACCAGTTGCATTAGAGAAAGCATTTTTAAAGTACGAAAAATTAAATAAGTTACCTAAAGCTGTTATAGCAGTTAACTTATATGGTCAAAGTGCAGATTATGATAGAATATGTGAATTATGTAATAAATATAATGTTCCTATAATAGAAGATGCTGCAGAATCATTAGGAGCCACATATAAAGGTAAGTATACAGGGGCTATTGGAAAGTTTGGTATTTTCTCATTTAATGGTAATAAGATAATAACAACTTCTGGTGGGGGTATGCTTGTATCTAATGATGAGGAAGCCATCAAAAAAGCAAGATTTTGGTCAACCCAATCAAGAGAAAATAAAAAATATTATCATCATGAAGAGTTAGGGTATAACTATAGAATGAGTAATATAGTTGCTGGTATTGGTAGAGGTCAAATGCAGGTGCTTAACGATAGAATTAGTAAGAAAAAAGAAATATATGAGACTTATAAGGAAGCATTTAAAGAGATTGACTGTATAAATATGATGCCAATTTGTGAGTATGGTGATTCTAACTATTGGCTTAGTTGCATGACTATAGAAGGTGATGTAAAACCTGTTGAAATAATTGACGAATTAGAAAAGTATAATATAGAGTCAAGACATATATGGAAGCCTATGCATATGCAACCATATTTCGAGAAATACGACTTTATATCACATTATGATGATTGTGATATGAGTGTTTCTGAGGAAATATTCTTAAAAGGTATATGCTTACCATCAGACACTAAGATGACAAAAGATGAGCAATATGAAGTAATTGAAATGATTAAGTCTATTTTTAATAGATAGGGTTATAATATTAATTAAGAGATTTAAATAATAAGTTTTGCGAGGACTGTATGAAGACTATAAAGAGACTGCTAGATATAATAATATCAGGTATAGCATTAATTTTATTATCGCCAATTTTAATAATTGTATCTATTTTGATAGCGATAAAGTTAGGAAGCCCAGTTTTCTTTGTTCAAGAGAGAATTGGTAAAAATAATAAAGTGTTTAAGATGATAAAGTTTAGAACTATGAAAAATACTACAGATAAGAGTGGTAATTTATTATCGGATGAGGAGAGATTAACCAAGTTTGGAAAAACTCTTAGAAGCTTAAGTATAGATGAATTACCAGAGCTAATAAATATCTTTAAAGGAGATATGAGTATAGTTGGTCCTAGACCACTATTAGTAGAGTATTTACCTTTTTATAGTGAAGAACAAAAAAAGAGACATGATGTTTTACCAGGATTAACTGGTTATGCTCAAATAAATGGAAGAAACTCTATATCATGGACAGAGAAATTTAAGTTGGATGTTTGGTATGTAGATAATTGGTCTTTATGGTTAGATGTTAAAATATTTTTCTCAACAATAATGAAGGTCTTTAAAAGAGAAGGTATAAACCAAGGTGAAGGCATAACTATGGAAAAGTTTGATGGAACAAATTAGAAGGGTGAATGGAGACAAAATGAATATTTTATTTTTAACACTGGTGTATCCTGAAGAAAAAAATGCTCGTGGAATTTATATAGATTTAATAAATGAATTAAAGGCTAAGGGCAATAATGTAACGGTTGTGACTCCAAGAGAAAGAAGATTTAATAAGGATACTAGTATTTCTGATGAAAATGGAGTTAAGGTTCTAAGGGTAAAGACTTTAAATCTTCAAAAATGTAATATTATTGAAAAAGGATTTAGTACTTTATTATTAGAGAATCAGTTCATTAAAGGAATTAAACAATATTTAAGAAATGAAAAATTTGACCTAGTTATATATTCTACACCACCAATTACATTTGCAAAGGTTATTGAATATGTTAAGAGTTCTTATAGTGCTAAATCATATTTATTATTAAAGGATATATTCCCACAAAATGCTGTTGATATGGAAATGATGAGCAAAGGTAGCTTATTATACAAATACTTTAGGAAGAAGGAAAAGGACTTATATAATTTATCTGATTTTATTGGGTGTATGTCTCAAGGGAATGTTGATTATCTTTTAAAACACAATAAATATATTGATAATAAAAAAGTTGAAATTTGTCCAAATTCTATTTTACCGCTAGAATATGTAGAAATAGATGATTGTAAAAGACAAGAAGTTAGAAATAAGTATAAAATACCTTTGGATCAAAAAGTAGTTATTTATGGTGGTAACTTAGGAAAACCTCAAGGTATAGATTTTTTAGTTGATATATTAAAAACAAATATCAATTCAAATAAAGTATATTTTATGATTGTAGGTTCAGGTACAGAGTTTAACAAGATTGATAATTGGATAAAAGAAAATAATCCTAAAAATGTTCAGTTATATTCTATGTTGCCAAAGGATGATTATGATGCTTTGGTTAAGGCTTGTGATATTGGATTAATATTGCTAGACCATAGATTTACTATTCCAAACTTCCCATCAAGAATTTTAAGTTATATGGAAGTTGGAATGCCTATAGTTGCTGCAGTGGATAAAAATACTGATGTTGGAACTACCATTGAAAATGGAGGGTTCGGATATACGGCGTTAAGTACCGATATAGAAGGATTCAATTCAAATCTTAATAGATTAGTTAGTGATGATAAGTTACTTTTAGAAATGGGGAAAAAATCAAGAAGTTTCTTAGAGGAAAATTATTTAGCTGTGGATTCTGCAGAAACAATATTAAAAAGATTTTAGATGAATGAGGAGAAGTATTATGTTTAAGGATAAAGTTTTATTAATTACTGGTGGTACAGGTTCATTTGGGCATACTGTACTAAAAAGATTTATAGATACAGATATAAAAGAGATAAGAGTTTTTTCTAGAGATGAGAAAAAACAAGATGATATGAGAAATTATATTAAAAGTGAAAAGGTTAAATATTACATAGGTGATGTTAGAGATTTCAATAGCATTAATTATGCAATGAAGGGTGTGGATTATGTTTTCCATGCAGCAGCATTAAAGCAAGTTCCTTCATGTGAGTTCTATCCAATGGAAGCATTAAAGACAAATGTTGAAGGTTCAGATAATGTATTTAGAGCAGCGTTACTTAATGATGTTGAAAAGGTAATTCTTTTAAGTACTGATAAGGCTGTTTACCCTGTTAATGCAATGGGGATATCTAAGGCAATGGCTGAAAAGGTTATGTCTGCAACTGCTAGGGCTGCAAGAGAAGGTGAAACTGTTTTCTGTGCAACTAGATATGGAAATGTTATGGCTTCAAGAGGATCTGTAATTCCACTATTTATAAAGCAAATTAAAGAAGGTAAAGATTTAACAGTAACAGATCCAAATATGACTAGATACTTAATGTCATTAGAAGAATCAGTTGATTTAGTATTATTTGCATTCTCAAATGGAGAACAAGGGGATGTTTTTGTACAAAAGGCTCCAGCATGTACAGTACTTGAGTTAGCTACTGCATTAAAAGAATTATTTGATTCAAATGTAGGTATAAAAGTTATAGGACCAAGACATGGAGAAAAGTCATATGAGACTTTACTTACTAAAGAAGAGTTCGTTAAAGCTGAAGATATGGGTAACTATTATAGAATACCTTTAGATAATAGAGATTTAAATTATGCTAAGTATGTTTCAGAAGGTAACGATGCTATTAAAAATCAAATAGAGTATAATTCAGACAATACTAATAGAGTAAATGTAGAAGAAGTTAAGAAAATGTTATTAGCACTTCCATATATACAATTTGAATTAGGAAATATTAAAGAAGATAAATCTGATATAACTGAGTTAGTATAATAATTGGAGGATTAATATGAAAGTTGTTGTAACTGGTGCAAAGGGGTTTATAGGTAAGAATCTTGTAACCACTTTAAATACTATGGATGGATTTGATGTTATTGAAATCGATAAGGATAATTCAAATGAAGAACTTTTAGAGGCTGTAGTAGCATGTGATTTTATATTTCATTTAGCAGGTGTAAATAGACCAAAGAATGAAGAAGAGTTTTTCCAAGGAAATAAGGGATTAACTGAAGAGATTATTGAAGCATTAAGTAGTGCAAATAAGAAAACTCCAATACTTATTACTTCCTCTATACAAGCTGATTTAGATAATGCCTATGGTAAGAGTAAGAAGGCTGCAGAAGAAGCTATACAAAAGTATAGTGATGAGTGTGGAGCTAATGTTTATATATTTAGATTGTCAAATGTATTTGGCAAATGGTGTAGGCCAAACTATAATTCTGCTGTAGCAACTTTTTGTCATAATATTGCTAGAGGTGAAGAAGTATGGCTATCAGACCCTTCAAGAGAGATGACATTAGTTTATATTGATGATGTTGTTAGGTGCTTTATTGAAGCAATTAATGGGAAATTTGATAATAACGATGTATATAAGTCAATAGATATTGAGCATAAGATCACATTACAAGGAATCGTTGATTTATTAAATTCATTTAAGAGTAGTAGGGAGAATCTAATGGTTCCTAAAATGGATGATGAGTTAACAAAAAAACTATATAGTACTTATTTAAGCTATTTACCAGAGGATGCATTTAGTTATCCATTAAAGATGAATGTAGATAACAGAGGGTCCTTTACGGAGTTTATTAAGAGCAAGGATAGAGGGCAGGTTTCTATTAATATTTCTAAGCCAGGAATAACGAAAGGTAACCATTGGCATCATACTAAAAATGAAAAGTTTTTAGTTGTAAGTGGTAATGGAGTTATTCAATTTAGAAAGATTGATACAAGTGATATTATAGAATATAAGGTGAGTGGAGAAAAGTTAGAGGTTATTGATATACCAGTTGGATACACTCATAATATTATAAATACAGGATCAAGTGATATGGTTACGGTTATGTGGGTTAATGAGATATTTAATCAAGAAAAACCTGATACTCACTTTTTGGAGGTTTAAGTGATGAGAAAATTAAAATTAATGACGATTGTTGGAACAAGACCAGAAATTATTAGATTATCAGAAGTTATTAAATCTTGTGATAAATATTTTGAGAATATATTAGTTCATACAGGACAAAACTGGGATTATACGTTAAATGATGTGTTTTTTGATGAATTAGGATTAAGAAAGCCAGATCATTTTTTAGGAGTTGTAGGAAATGACTTAGGTGAAACTATGGGTAACATCATTGCTCAATCATATAAGATTATGGTACAAGAAAAGCCAGATGCATTATTAGTTTTAGGAGATACTAATAGTTGTTTAGCTGCGGTTTCAGCAAAGAGACTAAAAGTTCCTATATTCCATATGGAAGCTGGTAATAGATGTTTTGATCAGAATGTTCCAGAAGAGATAAATAGAAAAATTGTGGACCACATTAGTGATGTTAACTTAACTTATACAGAGCACTCAAGAAGATACTTGTTGAGTGAAGGGTTTAAGAAGGAACATATTTTTGTAACAGGATCTCCAATGAAAGAAGTATTATCTAAAAATATGGATAAGATTGAGGCTTCTAACGTTTTAGAAGAGCTTCAATTAGAAGAGAATAAATATATATTAGTTAGTGCACATAGAGAAGAAAATATAGATAATGATGAAAATTTATTTGGATTAGTAGAAGCATTAAATACTGTTGCAGAAGAGTACAATATGCCTATAATATATTCTACTCATCCAAGAAGTTGGAAGAGAATAGAAGAAAAACAAATTAAATTCCATCCATTAGTAAGACAATTAAAACCTTTTGGATTTATGGATTATAATAAGTTGCAAATGAAATCATTCTGCGTTCTATCAGATAGTGGAACATTAAGTGAAGAATCAGCAATGTTAGGTTTCCCAGGTATATTAATTAGAACAAGTACTGAAAGACCAGAAGTTTTAGATAAAGGAACTGTAATTATTGGTGGAATTAAGAAGGATGATATTCTTCAATCAATTGATTTAGCTAAATTAATGCAAGATAATAATGAACCTACATTATTAGCTATAGATTATAGAGATGAAAATGTTTCTGTTAAGGTAACTAAAATAATACAAAGTTTTACTAAAATAATAAATGATGTTACTTGGAGAAAAAGATAATTTTATATATTTAGAATGGAGATAAGTATGATTTACTTAGTTTTATTTGTAGCTATGATAATATGTAGCTTCATGTGCAAAGATAAAGAGAAAAACGATAAATATTATAAAGTATTCTTTTTTATACTTACGGGAATGCTGATAATTAGGTATGGTGAAGGACCAGATTATTTTAATTATCAATATGTATTTAATCAAATTAATTTACTAAGTGATTTAAGATCGCTAGGTGATGTTGGATTTAATTTAATAATATTTTTATTTAAGCAAGTTAGCGATTCATATATACTTTTTAGTGCAATGATTGGTGGAGTATCAATGATATTTATAAATAGTTTTATAAAGAGATATTCTACTAATAAATTACTTAGCTTGACAGTATTCTATCCATTTTACTATATGGTTTATTTATTTAGTGCGGTAAGACAAGGATTAGCAATGACGATATTTTGTGCTTTCTTAATTCCATTATTACTAAATAAAAAGTATATAAAATATGTAGTTGGTGTTTTACTGTTATCCTTATTACATATGTCAGCTATTTTCACATTGGCATTAGTAGTAGTACCTTTTATTAACTTTGTTAACCCTAAGGTTTTTGTTGCATTTTTATCAGCAATATTGGTGTTTAAGTTATTAGGGGTTCAAGGATTTTTCATAGAATTATTACCAGACTACCTACAATTAAGAGCAACTTCTTATATTGGGGGAGGAATTTCATTATCAGCAGTAATACAAAGGGTTGGATTATTAGTGATAATAGGAGTTTTATATTGGAAAGGTAGTAATGAAGAGAAAGAAAAGAATAAGGGATTAATGAATCTGTATATAGTTGGTTTTTTAATATACATTGTATTAATGGACATGAATGCAATAGCTTCTAGACTTAATGCATACATTAAAATAATAGAAGTAATATTAATTGCAAATTTTGTACCAGTAGTACTAGCGTATAAGAAAGAGTTAATTAAATATTCAATGATTGCATTGTTATGTTATGCAATATTAATTAAAAATGTAAAGATGACAATGTATCAATCAGATTACTATGATAGTAAATCTATGTTGCAATTTCCTTTTGTGACAATATTTAATCAAGGTGATATCTTTAAGTATAAAGATATAAAAGATACTAGGATTCTAAATTTCTTTGGATCTAAATATCAATGGCCACCTGCTGAAATTGAAGATTTTGAAGAATTGCCTGACATAGCAAAATAATATTATGATATTAAAGTAGAATCATTTAAAATGGTTCTACTTTTTATTTTATAATGTAAGAAGAAGTAATGAAAAATGTTTCCAAATCATTAAAAATATATATTAAATATTGAATTTTTGGGTGGAAGTTGGTATTCTATAATTAGTTAAAAGGGGGATTGTGATGAATTTAAAGAGAAAAAATAGAATATGTGCTTTAGCAATTATTTTTATTATATTTAGTAACAGTATTGGATCTAAAGCAGTAGAATTGGGTAATGATAAGAAAATAGCTGAAAAAAATATTAATTATATAGCTAAAATTCAAAAGTACATAAATGGTGAGCCTTACAATAATAGAGATAAAAGTATAAATATCTATGCTGAACCAGAAATGAGAACAGTTAAAACATATATAAATCATAAATTTGTTAGTGATGCACCTATTATTGAGGATAGGGGAAATGTAGCAAAGATAATTTTAAATGGTACTGAGGGATGGATAAATAAGAATACAGCACTTAGTGAATATGATATGATTAGTATACATTTAAATGATGTTGTGAATCCAAGTTATTATTTTGTTCAAAATGGTGAATTAAAACATTATATAAGCAATGATATTATTGGAAGTGGAGGAAGCACTATAATTTTGGGACAAGCGCCTACATATTTAGTTGCTGGAACAAAATATTTAAGTTATGATGGTACATATTTCTACTCATATAAAAATATACAAGATGGATTTAATGTTCTTTTAAATGATTATAAGTCTGGTTCTAGAAAAAATGCTAGTAATGCCAATAATCCATATAATAATTATTACATTAATTTGCCATTTAGGAGTAAGACGATATATACTGAATCAGATATTAATAGGTTTATAGATAGTAAAACTAGTAGTAACTCAAAGTTAAGAAATTGTGGACATGCTTTGAAAAATGCAGAAGAAAAATTTGGTGTAAATGCGTTATTAATCTTATCAATAGCAATAAATGAGTCTAATTGGGGGAATTCTGATTTAGCTCAAAGCAAGAATAATTTGTTTGGGATAAAGGCTCAAGACTCAAATTTAGATGGAGCAACTCATTTTAATTCTCCTAGTGATTCTATATATGAGTTTGCTAGAAATTGGATTTCAGCAGGATATTCAGATCCAGGAGATTGGAGATATAATGGAGGCGTGCTTGGTAATAAAAATTATGGTGCAAATGTAAGATATGCATCTGATCCGTTTTGGGCTGAAAAAGCGTCAATGCATGCATATGCAATTGATAAATTCTTATCTAATAATGATAAAAATTTAAGGGATAGTAACATATATGATATAGGGATTGTAAAAAGAAATACACCTGTAATAAATAGAGCGGGAACAAAACTATATGATATAAGTACAGTTGCGCCGAGACCATTTGTTGTTACTCAAAAGAGTAAGGTGGTTTTGAATAATAGAGAATATTATGAGATATATCCAGAAGTGATTAATCCAATAACATCAACGAACTTTAATGGTGATTATAGTTGGGGTGATAGGGGATATATATTAGCAAGTGATGTAAGCTTTATTAGTACATCAAAAGGAAACGAGATAACGAAACCGCAAGTTAGTGTAATAGGTGGAAGTGATAGATATAGCACTGCATCATTATTGAGTAAAGAAAGTTTTAATAAAGCTGACACAGTTGTTATTGTAAATGGATTACAAATGGCTGATGGATTAGCATCTACACCACTAGGTGCATATTACAAGGCACCATTGTTATTAACATATAAGGATGAGATGCCAAGTGCAACTATTAATGAGATAAAAAGGCTAGGTGCTAAGAATGCAATTATTGTTGGTGGTAGTGGAGTAGTTTCAAACAATGTATTGCAACAGTTAAGGCAGAATGGAATTAGTAGTGTTATACAACTAGGTGGTAGAGATCGTTATGAGACATCATTAGAAGTTGCAAAGTATATAGATGCTAATTGTTATGATGTGGATAAGGTAGTTTTAGCAAATGGACTTGCAGAAGCTGATGCATTATCAATAGCGCCTATATCAGGAAGAGACAGTATACCAATTATGTTGGTTAAAAAGAATGAGATACCAAGTAGTATATTTCAATGGCTTAAAAGTGAATCCTTAGATAACGGATATGTTATAGGTAGCACTGGAGTGGTAGAGAATAGTATTTTAAATAATTTAAATTCTATAACGAATACCAATATATCATCAAATAGGCTTGGTGGTAAGGATAGATATGAAACCAATGCAAGAATTCTTGAAAGATTTTATGGAGTTAACCATAGTAAGGTATATGTAACTAAGGGATTGGAATTAATAGATGCATTAAGTTCAGGGCCAATTGCTTCTATTAGTGGAAGTCCTATAATATTGGCAGGAAATGATTTAAGTATAGAACAAAAAAGTGTTATATCTAGAATGAAATCGACTAATGTAATTCAAGTTGGAAAGGGCGTTAGTGGATTAGCTATTGAAACATTAAGAGTTTGTTTGGAATATATAAATTAGATAATTTAAATTAGAGGAAATGGTGGATTGAATGAAAAATAAAGATTATATTTTAAAGTTTATTGCTAGGTTTATTATAGCAATTATATTCTTAAATATATCTGTAATTAATATTGTAGATGCAGGTGCAATAGGAGTAGAAAATAGTGTTGAATTAGAATTAAAAGAAATAATAACACGTTATGGTGAAGAAAATATAATTCTAGAAGATGGAATTGTTATAGATGTCAAAGAACAGGTTACAGTAGATAAGTTGCCATTAGAAGGTATTACTAGTTGGACATCTAATAATAATGATATAGTATCAATAGTTGATAATAAAATAGTTCCAAACAGAGAAGGAACTACATTTTTAGTTGCAGAGAAAGAAGATAAAACTATAGTATTTGAGATTTTTGTTAGTGACAAGTCAAATAATCCAGTAAGTTTTAAAGCTGTTCCAAGAAAAGGAAGATATGTAGTTATGATTGATCCAGGTCATGGTGGAACGGATTCGGGAGCAGTTGGCTATGGACTAAGAGAGAAAGATATAGTACTACAAATATCAAATAAAGTTAAAAAGCAATTAGAAGACTTAGGTGTTGAGGTTATAATGACTAGGGATTCTGATGTTTACTTATCATTACAGGAAAGAAGTACAATGGCTAATCAGTTAATGCCTGATACATTTATATCAGTTCATGCAAATGCATATAATGGAAGAGTTTCAGGTATAGAAACATTTTATAATAAAAATATAGATGTCAATTTAGCAAAAGGAATACAGGATCTTTTAATTAGGAATACTAATGCAAACAATAGAGGACATAAGTTTGGAGATTATCATGTGATTAGGGAAACAACAATGAGTGCATCATTGGTTGAGACAGGATTTATTGATAATCAATCTGATTCAGCAAAACTTAAGGATTCAAATTATCAAAACGTATTAGCAAGTTCTATTGCTAGAGGTACTCTTGATTATATGGAGAGAAATATACAGTTAGATCCTATTGATACTGAAAGATTGGCAGGGGCAGATAGATTTGATACTGCTATTAAAGTATTTGAAAAAGGATGGGACACAGCAGAAAATGTTGTATTAGCATCAGGTTTAGATTTTCCAGATGCATTATGTGCTACACCGTTAGCAGCAAAGCTTAATGCACCAATATTATTAGTTAGAAATTCATCTTTAAATACTATACCTAATGTATTAAATGCTATTGTTAATAAAGGCGTTAAAAATGCATATATAGTAGGAGGAACAGGTGTAATACCACAAGTGGTAGAGGACGAGTTAAGAAATAAAGGGATTAATGTTAAAAGATTAGGTGGAAATGATAGATATGAGACATCAGTAGTAGTTGCAAGAGAAATGAATAGTAATACAGGTGAAGTAGCAATTGCTAATGGATTAGGTTTTGCCGATGGATTATCTATTTCATCAGTTGCAGGTATTAAAAAAATGCCTATATTGTTAAGTAGGGTTGATGAATTACCGGCAACAGTTAAGCAATATTATTCTGATTTTAATGTTAATAAAGGATATATAATAGGGTCAACTGGAGTAATATCAGATAGTGTTAAAAATAATACACCAAATGCTGAGAGATTAGGAGGTGCAGATAGATATAAGACTAACGAGTTAATATTTGAGAGATTTAAGGGTGAATTAAATATTTCAAATATTTATGTTTCGTATTCATTAGATTTTGCTGATGCATTATCATCATCTGCATTAGCTGCTAAAGAAGGGACATTTGTTCTTCTTTCACATAATGAGAGAGTTGAACCAGTTGTAAAAAATGTGATTTATAGAAATAGACATATGATAAAAAATGCATATATTCTTGGAAGTAATAGACTTATAAGTGATATTATTATAAGAGGATTAGGTTTATATTAGATAAAAAAGATACAGAATAGTTAATTAATAACTATTCTGTATCTTTTTTAGTATATAATTTAGTTATTGAGATAAGAGATATATTTATTTAATTAATGGATAGTATGGACAGATTAATTGATGTATTGGTAAAATGATAGGTGTGAAAAGAGGAGGGATTGGATGCATATTTTAATGGTGCCATCAGCGTATCCAACTTATGATAATAAGAATAATGGTATATTCTACAAGGAACAGGCTGAGTGTATAGCAAAAAAGGTTGAGAAAATAGGGGTAATATATTCAGAGACTAGAAGAATAACAAAATGTGATATAAAAAAGTTTAAATACAATTATTTTCAAATTAATAAAAAAGAGGAAAATGGAGTAAGTACATATAGAGTTCATGGGTGGAACTTAATACCTTTGAGATTTGAGATGGGTGTTAAGTGGTGGATATTACATATGATGAGGCTTTTTAAAAAGTACATTAAGGAAGAGGGAATTCCAGATGTTATTCATGTTCAATCTTCTTTATATGCTGGAATTGTTGCATTGGAGATTAAGAGGAGATACAATGTACCATATATTTTAACAGAGCACTCATCTGACATAATGAATCATAAATTTAGAAAGCATGAATTAAAGGTAATAAGAAATATATATAATGAATCCAGTGATTTAATTGCTGTTAGTAAGGCGTTAAAAAATGAAATGAAGAAATATACCAGTAAAGATATCAAGGTTATATCAAATTTAGTTCAAACAGATAAGTTTACTATTTCAAAAAATGCAAAAGATTTTAATTTTATAACAATTTGCAATCTTAAAAAAGATAAAAATGTGGGGTTGTTGGTTAATGCTTTTATAAAGAATTTTAAAAACGATAAATTAACAAAACTCACAATAGTTGGAGAAGGGGCGGAGCGAGAGTTACTTCAAAGAGTTATTAATGAAGAAAATCTAAGTGATAGGGTTAAATTTTTAGGCAGTGTAAGTAAGGAGTGTATTCCTGATTGTCTAGTTAATAAGGATGTATTTGTATTACCGAGTAAGTATGAAACGTTTGGAATAGCATATATAGAAGCGTTAGCTTCGGGGATTCCTATTATTACTTCTAAGTGCGGTGGTCCTGAGGATTATTTTAATGATGATTTAGGGATTATGATAGAGTTAAAAGATGGAGTTGAGGATGTTGAAATATTAGGAAATGCTATGAAAAAGATTAAGGATAACTATGCGAAATATGATAGGCAATCTATTAGAGATTTTGCAATTAATAATTTTGATTCACATATTATAGTAGATAGAATTACTGAAATATATAACAAAGCTAAAATGGAGAGTTAATAAAATGAATAATCTTTTTAAAAAGTTTTTAGAGTTTGCTATGGGGAATGGAATAGTATTAGCAATAAGTATAATATCAACTCCAATAGTAACAAGACTAATTAGCGAAGAAGAGTATGGTAAGAATTCGTTATTTGTTATGATTTCATCATTGATAGTATTAGTTACAATGCTTGGTTGTGATCAGGCATATATAAGATATTTTAATGAGGAAGAACCTGAAAAAAGAGGGGCATTATTAAAAAAAATCATAAGAATTCCTTTAGGAATAAATATTATAGTATCAATAATTATATGTTTATCTTATAAATATATAAGTAGTTATATAATTGGGAAGGAATCTATAGGGGTTGTTTTACTTTTAATAATACATACTAGTAGCATGATTATATCAAATTTTGCTATGATTCATATTAGAATGAAGCAAAATGCAAAAAAATACTCAATATTATCAATTACTTCAAAAGTAAGTTATATTATAATAGTATGTTTATTATATAATATGTATTTAGATAGTTATAAGGTGTTAATTTTTGCTTTAGTGATTTCTAATATGTTAATGGTATTATTAGCTATCTTGTCTGAAAAACAAGATTTTTATGATATAAAAGAAGATAAAAGAATTAAAACAAGTACTAAAGAGATAATTACATATGGAGCACCTTTTATATTTTCTATGTCTATTATATGGATTTTTCAATCAATTGATAAAATAACAATAAAATCTATGATTGGTAATGAAGCTTTAGGTATATATGCAGGAGCAATGACTATAGTAAATATACTTGGTGTTGTACAAGGAGCATTTACCACATTTTGGACTCCGGTTGCGTATCAGAGATATTCAGAGAATCCAGAAAATAAAGATTTTTTTGTGGAAATAAATAAAATAGTTTCTCTTGTCATGTTAATACTATCAATAATAGTAATAGCAAGTAAAGATTTAATAATATATTTTTTAGGTAGTAGTTATAAGGAGGCTAAATATATTATTCCTTTTTTAGTATTTATGCCTATTATGTACACTATATCTGAAACAACAGTTATAGGAATTAACTTTAATAAGAAAAGTAAGTATCATATAGTTATAGGATTATTTTCAGCGTTAAGTAATATTTTGGGGAACTTAATCTTGGTGCCAGTTATTGGGGTGCAAGGAGCTGCTATATCAACAGGTTTAGCATATGTGATATTTTTCTTAGCTAGGACATATTATTCTAATAAGTTTTATAAAATTAACTTTAAATTAAAAAGATTTGCAGTTAGCACATTGTTAATATATGCTATTGCTATATATTCAAGTTTTAATGAATTTAATATAATAATACTTATGGGATGTTCAATTGTAACAATAATAACTTTAATGCTATATAGAGATATAATATTAAAGTTCTATAAGAGTATAAGAGGTAAGAGGGTGTAGTATGAAAAAAGTATGTCATATATCAACGGCTCATAGTTTAAGAGATTCAAGGATATTTTATAAAGAGTGCGTGTCATTAAGAAAGCATGGATATTATGTTAATTATATTGTATCAGAGAGTGAAGTTGATGAATTAGAAGGTGTAAAGGTAGAGAAATTAATAAATACTAGTAAAAGTAGAATATATAGAATTGTAAAAAAGAGAAGGGATGCATTTAAAAAAGCTATAGAGGTAGATGCAGATATATATCATTTTCACGATCCAGAGTTAATTGGGATAGGAAAAGCGTTGAAGAGAAGAGGAAAAAGGGTTATATATGATGTTCATGAGGATGTGCCAAAACAAATTTTGAATAAGAAGTATTTAGGTAGTATATGGATAAGAAAAACAGTATCTAAGATATTCGATATTTATGAAAAGCATAGTTCGAAAAAGTTTGATGCTATAATTTCAGCAACAGATGAGATTGCTATGAAATTTAAAAATAAAAATTCTATTTCTATAAAGAATTATGTAATAAGTGAAAAAATTAATAATAGTGTTTCATGTCAAGTAACTAAGGATAAAGATAAGTTTGTAATTATATATGTAGGTGCAATTAGTAGTATTAGAGGAATAAGAGAAATAATTCAATCTACCGAGAAATTTAATGGGAGAGTAGAATTGTGGATATTAGGTAAATGGGAGAGTCAAGAATTACATAAGGAGTGCATGGATTTAGCTGGATATGAGAACTGTAAGTATTTTGGGATGAAGCCTTTGGATGAAGTGTATGGATATATAAGATTAAGTGATGTAGGTTTATGCACGTTATACCCTACAGCTAATTACAAGGAAAGTTTACCAATAAAGGTTATGGAATATATGGCGTTAGGAAAACCAATAATTTTATCTGATTTTGAATATTGGAAAAATGTTTTTGGCAATGTAGGAGTGTATGTTGATCCATTAAATGTTAGTGATATAGCAAAGGCTATTCAAACTCTAATTGATGATAAAATTTTATTGAAAAATATTGGAGAGTATAATTTAGAGAGTAGTAATAAAAAGTTTGTGTGGGAAATAGAAGAAGAAAAATTATTAAATCTCTATATTAATATTTTAGGAGAATAAAAATGAAACTTAAAGATATAATAGGCAAGATAGAAGGTTTAAATTTAATAAGAGATGGATATTTTGAAACTCTAGGATTGTCTAAGTATAACAATAAACAGAAAATATTAACATTTGTAGAATCGGATAAGTATTTAGATGCTATTAGTGAAAAAGTAACATGTATAATTACAACTAAAGAATTAGTAGATAACATATCACTTGGTATAGGTGTTGTTATTAGTAATAATCCGAGAAGAGATTTCTTTAAGCTACACAATATATTAGGACAAGATAGTTGCTATAAGAGAAATGAATATAATACAGTTATTGATAAAACTGCTAATGTAAGTTTGAAATCTATTATAAGTGGTAAAAATGTATTTATAGGGAAAGGTGTTATAATAGAAGAGAATGTTATAATTAGAGAAAATGTTAGAATAGAAGAAAATTCAATTATTAGAGCTGGATGTATTATTGGAGGAGAAGGATTTGAGTTTAAGAGTGACTGTAATGATATATTTCATGTTAAACATTTTGGTGGTGTATTAATATCACGAAATACAGAAATTCAATACAATTCATGTATTGATAAAGCTTTATATCCATGGGATGATACATATATAGGTAGTAACTCTAAACTAGATAACTTTGTTCATTTAGAACATGGTGTTAAGGTTGGGAATAACACGTTAATTGCATCAAGAGCAGTAATTGGAGGAAGAACTAAAATAGGCAATTATTGTTGGATTGGGTTAGGTGTAGTTATTACTAATGGTATTGAAGTTGGTGATAATAGCAGAGTATCATTAGGTTCTGTTGTAACTAAAGATGTAGAGAGAGATTCGGTTATAAGTGGGAATTTTGCGGTAAATCATTCTAAATATATAGAATTTATTAAAAGTATTAGATAGTAACAGGGGGAATTAAAATGGGAAAAATGGTAAAAGTATCATTAAAAGAAGCTCAAAACTGTATGTTAAATATTCTTATTGAGGTGGATAGAATATGTAAAAAACATGATATAGAATATTTTTTAGATTCAGGAACAGTTTTAGGAGCTATTAGGCATAAAGGGTTTATACCTTGGGATGATGATTTAGACATAGGTATGTTAAGGGAGGATTACAATAAATTCATTAAGATTGTAAATAGTGAGCTTAATGAAGGATATGTATTACAAACTCCAGAAAATGATAATAAGTATGAGCTAGGATATGTAAAAATAAGAGATGTTAACAGTAAAATAGATTCATCTATTGAAAAAAGTTCTTATAATGGTTTTTTTATTGATATATTTCCTTATGATGAGGCTACTTTTAAAAATAAGCTAGTACAGAAAAGTTTTAAATCTAGACAATTGATTTATTGGTTTTCAAACTTAGATTATAAGAAGCCTTTTAAAAATAATATAGCTAAAAACGCAATTATTTCAGTATGTAAATTACAGAAAATATTTACAGTTATCTATCCATTTAATAAGTCGGCAAAAAATGCGTATTTAAAAGGATTGAATATAAAAGATGATGGTAAAAGAGAGATAATGTATGGAGTAGGAACTCCGTTTGAGTTTTATATAAATAGGGAAGAAATATTACCTACAGTAGAGCATGAGTTTGAAGGTCATTTATTTAATGTTCCTAAAAATTATAATAGATATTTAGAGATGTTATATGGAGAGTGGAAGACACTTCCTGATGAGTCTGAAAGAAAACCGTCTCATGGAGATAGTTTTTATATAAATGAATTTAAAGAGTGATAATATAACTATTTAAATAAAATAATTATATTATGAAGCAGTAGGTATGTATTATGGATATTTATAGAACGGTACAGATTGTGAATGAGGAAAATTTATCACAAAGAGAAATGGCCAGTAGAGTTGGTGTATCATTGGGTAAAATGAATATGCTAATAAATAAATGTATTTCAGATGGGTATATAATAAAAAATATAAAGGGGTCTAAGGTTAAGTACTTAATTACAGATAGAGGTTTTGAACTTTTGAAGGATAACTTAGATACTATTAAAGAAGAAAAAGTATCAATAACAAGGGATTCATATAAAAAGGTTAAGTCAGCGGTAATATTAGCTGCAGGTAGAAAAAAAGATTTTAATGTATCACCAGCAGGATTGAAGGTAAATGGAGATATGATTATAAACACAACTATTAGAAATCTTAAAATGTGTGGTATTGAAAAAATAGTTGTAGTTTTGGGATATGGAAAGAATGAGATAAAAAATAATTTGATTGATAGTGAAAATATTGTTATAGTTGAAAGTGATAATTACGAGAACACAGGAAGCATGAGTTCACTAATATTAGTAACTCCATTTATAAATGAAGACTTTATATTAGTAGAGGGTGATGTTTACTTTGAAATTGAAGGGGTTAAAATGTTATTAGAACATACTAAAAGGGAGTGTTTAATGATAACAGATATATCTAATTCAGGCGATGAAGGGTTTGTTCAATTAAAAAACAAATGTCTTTTTAAGCTTGGAAAAGACATTCATCAATTTAATAGAGTTGATGGAGAAATGATAGGCATAACAAGAGTGTCATATAAATTATTTGATTTAATGGTGAAAGAATATCAAGAGAATATAAATCCGCTTTTAAATTATGAATATATTTTATTAGATGTATCTAGAGATTTTAAGGTTAGTTGTTTAAAGGTTAAGGATTTTAAGTGGGCAGAAGTTGATAATAAGGATCAGTATAATAATTTAATTAATAAATTTAAGGAAAACTAGTATATATCTTTATTATAAGAGTCTCGAAACTAATAAAGTAGATTGATGTAAAAACCACCTAAGCTCAATGAGTTTAGGTGGTTTTATCTTATCTAGGAATAAATCCAATTTTCTTTTGCATTTTTCTTAAAGTCTTCATAGCTACATAACCAGCCTTATCAGCTCCAGCCTTATAAACACCTTCAAGATAGCTCTTATCACCAAGGATATTTTTAACTCTCTCTTGAATAGGAGCAAGTTCACCAATAATTACATCAGCAGCATCACCTTTTAAATCAGCATATCCTTTACCTTCATAATCCT